>JAGGDZ010000184.1 GCA_024648655.1 Chloroflexota bacterium
ATCTCTCCGTCCATCTGGTTGCCTCCTCAATCTTGGTAACACCAATTGTGAGGCAATGACCTGATTTGGGTAACATCCTGCGTGAGGCAATAGCTTCAGTTCGGTAACAAAAACCTTGAGGCAACGCGCCGGTCGCGAGCTGGCAGAGATGTCGCACCCACTTCGTGACAAACTTGTTGACGCGGGTTCCGAAGAGCACCCAGCCCTGGGTGGCGACGATGGTGCGTACGATCTACCAGTAGCCGTCTGCCGAGGAGGTACACGCGCACCTTGAGCGAGTGTCTGACCAGCTCAGCGATCGGCTTCCCGACGCTTCTTCGATGCTGGCCGAAGCCGGAGCGGACATCCTGGCGTTCACTCACTTCCCTCAAGCTCACTGGAAGCAGATGTGGTCAAACAACCCGCAGGAGCGGCTGAACAAGGAGTATCAGGCGCAGGACAGACGTGGTAGGCATCTTCCCTAACCGGTCGGCGGCCCGTCGACTCATCGGCGCTGTGCTTGCCGAGCAGAACGACGAGTGGGCGATCGCTCGTCGCTGCCTGACGCCTCAGGTTGCCGCGAAGCAGGAGGCTCTACCAGAGGTCCCACTGACACAATCTGCCGCGGCCCAAGTAAGATCAACAGGAGGACGATCTTTCTTTTACACCACATGCTGGGGCTTTACTCAGCGATTGCCGTTGAGCGAGATATACTGTGCCTGATGAAGTCCAAATATAATCAGGACAGGAGATCGAATGATTGTTTCTTGCAGATGAGTGGTGACACGATCAGGCGTCTGTGGGAGTTGGCCGAGGGTCGGTCGCTGCAAGTATAAGTATGTCCGAGCGTGGATTGATTAGCAGAATGGGGCGGTGGTTTCGGTACTGACGGCTCTGTTCGCTGGGGTGTAACGTCAGGATTGGCAGGGAAGTTGGGGAATGCGTTGAAAGGCGGGAGAAAATATGTCGTGTCGGGTGAAATCGCGAGTGGGATGGCTTATGGGTTGGCGGGTCTAACGGAGTGTCGAAGGGCTGTGTAGGTATGCGGAAGAGGGAGGCATTGAATTGTGGGAGTGGTCTGCACTGAGGCGGTGAAATTGTCTGAATTGGAGCGTATTTTGGGTAGGGATTGGGCAACTTGTAATTGAGATTGGCTTGGGATTGATGTGGTAGTGGTAGGCGAACGAAGAGTATGCCGAACAGTGGTGGTATGGTTGGAGTTATAGGCGTGGAAGGGTTTTGGGACAGGTTTGGCGCATTCATCGGGACAAAACTACAATCAGGTGGTTATTTCGGTTTCGGTGGGACAGGGGATGGAACAGTGAGTGGGACAGTGTGGTTTGAGCGGTAATAACGGAATAAAAAGGGGGTCGGGACAGTGGTGGGACACTTTCTAGTCTTTTTTCTTTTTTTAGGGTTATACCCCTTTCGTGGGACATCTTGTTTTCCGCCATTTTTCGCCCTGTCTCAAAAATTGCCCGACATTATGGATTTCACCGAGTCTGGACGTCCGAGTCCTTGGTTTCTTGCGCCCTTCCTGCAGGTGAAAACGCATTGCCGTGAGTGTCGGAGTGGCACGCAACCGGTCGGTACACCTCTACCGATAACAGTATGCTTCCACAACCGGAAGTTGAGATTTCACGAGTGATTCGCCTCGTAAACGGGGCGCGGTCGCGTTCAGCGATGGGTCTTCCTGAAATGCCGGGAAGGGATCCGTTCTATCTCCTGCGTGTGGAGCGGGGTTTGGGAGAGGCGCGTCTTCTGTCGGAGAGGATTGGGCTGCATCTGCGTCTCTGAAAGTCATCGACTTTTATCCAAATCTCGTCGGTCAGTATGTGTTTCGCAAAGCCAAGTTCGCGCTCGTTCGTAACCGCGATCGGCACGCTCCCGTCGACTTCGGGGTTCCATCTCCAGTTCCGGAGGGCCGCCTGCGCCATTCCGATTGTAGTCGCCTGAATCCCGTCCGTGGGAACGACGAGCAGTGTTACCTCGTAGTCGAGACCGTGCGGATTCTCGGTCATGCTGATGTTTCCTATATATTGGCGGTCTTTGGATGAATAGTACCGTAGCCATACGAGCAGCTTAGTCGCGATCTCGTTTGTACCCTTCGCCGCCTTTCGCTCGAATTCCAACAGTAGGGTCTGAATGTCGCCGTCCAGTTCAAGTTGTACTGCCGCGTCAGGGCTATGAACCTGTATCTGTCGCCGCTCCGGTAGTATCTTCTGCTCGCTCGATGAGCAGGCAGCGCTTCAAGGTGCCCCGGATGTTCGGCGCATATTCGCCTTACGAACTCGTTAACACCGCGAGTGTGCGCGTGTTCTCTGCGGGCCTTTCTCATCTGCCTGCCGTCAGTGCCCCAGTTTTGTCGAATGGTTCCGACGGCTGTCCTGTCCCTGTAAGCCAGGTAGCGTAAGCCTTCGTCTGCGACGACGATGTCAGATCCCCCCTCTTGGTATTCCACCATCCCCCAGTGGACAAGCTCAGCTAGGTGGGAATTGAAGCGAGTGGTCTTCTTCATCTTCAGAAAATCGGCCAGCTGGCCGGGGGTGAGCATGTGCCAGTCGGCGGGGTAGGTGAGTATCCTCTTGTGCAGCGGCTTCAGGCCGGTAGGGCGCAGCCTGGAGCAGTTCACCGGTGAATTATTCCGTTTGTATTCCGTTGTCACCTCGGGTTGGTATGTGGCATCAAGCGGTAGCCTCTGCAACATGTCGGAAAGGGACATGTCGTTCGCGCCTTCTTTGCAGACGCGCCAGACAAGGGCGGCGGGCGGGAGCTCGGTAGCCTCGTATTCCGTGGCGACCGCGGCGAGCATGCGATCCGAGTAGCGATCTGTGATATGTTGAGCAATCCAATTCTTTTCGAAGGACGAGGAAACTATCACCAAGGTCAGCGGCGGTCCCCGCCTCTGCCAGTGGACATCTCTCTTCCCCTCGGCAATCGCCCAGAAGTTCTTTCGGAACTCTCTGAGCGACAGCGTATTGCCCTTCCGCATGATGCCCATACAGAAGCCATCCGTCCCCGTAAGGAACGCGTCTATTGATCCCGATCTGGTGAACCTAGGGGTCAGTGGCAGGGATGAGGGTCTGAGTTCCGCAGCCTTTACGGCGAGTCCGTAGTAAAGTGCGAGCCCGTCAATCCTCTTGTACATCTCTCTTTGCCATTCGGCGGTGCAGGGGAGGCGAGTCAGTATCGATTGCACTTCGGTATCGAGAATTTCGCCAAGTCCCTTCACGCCTTTCCCGGTCATAGAGAACCGATTGGTCGCTCTCATCGTATTAATGGGAAAATGCTGAACCGAGTCGGCGTATCCTTCGGACACGAGCTTGCGTAACGCATTATAGACCGTGAAGGCGGATGTGTGACCTCTGATTGTAGTAATCTCTTCGGATGAGGCGAACGGCAGAATTGCCAGATCATGCAGCACCTTCTCGGTCGACTCGTTGAGTCGGGGTAATTCTTTCGCCATGACGGTCTTTGCCCTCCAGTCAGGTAACTTCCCACATCCTGTACCCGATTGAGGAGTGCCATCCAACGATTTCCGACCTGAAATTTGGCGCAAAAATAGGAATAGCACCCTCGCACCTCCAAATGAAGTGTGCTATCCCCCTGCGAACATTATAGACGACCATTGGCCCACCGGCAAACTGCCGGCTGCCACTGCGGCCGCTCCAATGGTCGGCTGCATAAGTTCCATTGGTGTCAAAGACGATGTCAAATGATTCGCCGCCTGTGCTGTCGGTATCGTGCTGTCGCTTTCTGAGATACCGACCTATAGGAGTGTCCTGCATTTGTGGTGTGATAGGTGCGACTCGGAAAAGTTCAGAGGTCACGGGAGATACGACGCCTCGCTGGTGCAAGCTCGGTTTAGACTTAGTTCGCCCGTGCCGAATCTGGATCTCGCGACCTTTATTGATTGGTTCGGCGTAAGATGTCATTCATCATGTCAACGCCTAATTGGCCACCGAATTTGCCGAGGTGCTCCAAGTGGCGTGTCTGGACAGCGGGTCTTGCTTCGGCTAGAAATCAAGCCCCCGTCCGTCGCTGGCGGTGCGTCCCGCATCGTCGGAAGGATCACTGTCGTTGCGCTCCGGGCAGTCGAGGTCGGTCAGGTCGCACCAGTTGCACTCCGGTGGACTGGGCACCCTGCGCGCGGGATCGTCTGAGACCACTCGCCTTATCAGGTCGTAAAGTCCTTCCTTGAAGTCGTCATCGACGGCGGTTGCCGGAATGTAGATCTCGGTGCGGTCCCTGTACACCACGCGACCGTCCGGAGACTTGCCCTTCCGGGGGAGTCCGCCGCCAGCGGAAGCGCGTACATGTAGATCATCACCTGCGCCACGTCCGAGTCGCGCTGAGCGCCGGTCTTGACGTCATACACCGTGACCTGCCCGTCCGACGAGACCGCTATCAGGTCCGCTTGCCCCGCTACCATCGCGCCTGAGCCGCCCTTCAGCTTGAACCAGTTGGCCCGCTCGGTCGATTCGGTATGCCCGCCCGCCTCCAGCTTGTCGCGGACA
>JAGGDZ010000042.1 GCA_024648655.1 Chloroflexota bacterium
TTGTCCTGGTCGAGAGACAGGTACTCACCAACCACTTCCATCGTCACAACCTCACTGTCGGCGAGCGCGGGCATTGGGCCTCTTTGTCTGAGACGCCTGCCTCCCAGAAGTTCTTTCAAAGTGTCGTCAATCATGCAAAAAGTGGTTATGATGAAGTCGTCCAGGTCCACGGTGTCCTCCTTGGAGTTTGGTTCAACCCCATTAGAGACTCTGGGGCCTGGTTCTTCAACTATTGCTATCCTTTGTATATAACTCGCACATCGGGTTATCTACCAAAATCGAACACCGGGATATTGACGATGATGAATCCAAACAACGGTATGATGGTGCAACACGGCCTGCTCCTCGACGATCCTGACTCCAAGACCAAGAGTCCTGTGCTTAGCGTGCTGTACGCTCGCTCCGAGGATACCGGGCTTTTCGATCGCGACAGCCTCTTTGGCGGCTTCGCCTCGATGAGAGCGCTTACTTACAGCGCGAGCATCCCGATGATAATGGGTCTGCTGCGCGACTACGACTACGAGCGATTCGAGTGCATATTCGGGCATGGCGGCATTCTGGGACGGGAACCGCGCCAGATCATCCACTTCCAGCAGCAGATAGACGAGCGGCTCAGCAGGGGTTTCGTCGCCATAGCCGGAGTAAGCCCTGAGAGGCGCGAGCTTCTGCACGACCGCGTTGCCGACGACAGGGCTCGCTTCTTCGTTGTGAAGGACGCCATCGCCCACGCGAAGATATACTTGCTTGAGCGTGACGGGCTGCGAAGGGTCGTCGTCGGTTCGGCGAACCTGTCTGAAACTGCCTTTTCCGGTCGGCAGGCGGAGACACTCGTGGTCTATGACAACGATGACCTGGCCTGGGAACACTACTGCGGGCAGTACGAGGATGTGCTGGCAACCGCGGTCAGCAGCCTAGCGTTAAGGGATAAACCCACCGTTGCGGGCGTTATGCCAGTGGATGAAGCGCCGATATTCAGGGAGGTGGAGAAGACGGGCCGCGATGTCACGATGTACGTGCCGCCCGAGACGGAGCAGGAGGCCGAGTACGGTTCGGCGAATATCCTCGTAAATGTCAACAACGTGCCCAATGTGCAGCGCGCCGCAATGCCCGATCTGGACCGTCGCCGAAACGGCTCCCCGAACGTTCCCATTACTCCCGCTGTTGTCAGGCAGGCACGGCGCATGCCCGTGGCCCGACCTGAGGAAGAAGACGAAAGCGCTTCTCTGCCATCACTGTCATATAACAGACGTGGGACCTTCACGCTGCAAGGCGCAGAGATTAACCTCGATGTGAAACCTGACGACGTTAGGCGGGACGCTCAATTGCTCCTGGAGTTCTTCGACAACTACCGTGACGACTTCGTTGGCGACGTCGAGAGGCTGCAGCGGGACTACTTTGGTTTTATGTCCTGGTTCTACTTCGCTCCGTTCATGTGCGACCTGAGAAACGCCAACATCCGTCAGGGCCTGGAGTTCCAGCAGCCGATGTTCGCCATACTGTACGGACGGAGCGACTGTGGCAAGAGCAGCCTGACGAACACGCTGATGATCTCGATGTTTGGCTACGGTAAGAAGGGATTCGTGCCGAACAACCTCTTCACGCCCTCTCGGGTCAGGGGGCTGCGACAGGAGTTCAGGCGGCACCCGGTCGTCTTCGACGACGTTTCCAACAACCGCTTCAGACAGTATGCCGACGAAGTCGTAAAGGACGGGGAAATCTCACATGGCGACGAGTACCCTTGCATTGCGCTGCTGATGAACGTCGATACGAGACGGTTCAAGCCCGAGATAATCAAGCGCAGCATGATGATCTACACGCAGACATCGCTTCCGGGCAACAGGCCGGCGGCGCGGGAGAGGCTACAGGCATCGGTTTCCCGTATACAGGACACTCTGACCACGTCGTTCTACCGGCAGTATCTGAAGGATATGTCCACAATACTGGAGACGATGCCCGAGGACGCATACAGGGACGTGGATGTTCTCCAGATGTCCTCTAACCTGCTGTGCCGGCTGTTCGAGCGCAACCTGCCCGAAGGGGAGCCGGCACCGGCGTGGCTTGAGCCCGTCACGCTGAGTGGCGTGCAGAGCAGGGCGTATGAGCGTTCCGAGAAGGTCCTTCAGGGATTGCTGAGCGGAGACAGATACACGAAGGAGCGCCATCCTCCCACCGGTCAGTGGACTCTCTCCGGCAAACATGTGCTGATTGGGGTGGATACTCGCTCGCTGCGGGACCTGCGCGAGGACATACCGAACTGGGTGATAGACGACGCGGCGAGCGTGTCGGACCAGATAGTGCTTGACCACGGGGAATTGGAAGAGTTCCTCAGAACTCCCGTCAGAAAGCCGACTCGATGGCCCTTCGGGTTGGGTAGGCGATGATGTTTCGATAGCGGCAGCCAAAGTAGAAATTAAAGAGCACCAAGCGTCATTTTGACGCTGCCGTCTGTCCCCGCGTGTGCGGGGAAGCCGTTGAGGCCGCCGCGCGTTTTGCTACATGAGCGGTCTATCCCTGGGTGTGCGGGGCAGCCGACGCTGACTAGCGAAGAAGCACAGCCCAGTGTCCATCCTAAGTTACTTGATCGCATACGACGCAAGGTTGGGGGCGAACCGACGCAAGTTGTGCGAATGACTCAAGGTTGGCCTCCATTAGGTTTGCCGTCCGCTCTGCAACTTCCGCCAACTCCTTTACATGGTGTTACACGTCAATCATTTTTGCCGGCGCGTTGCGTCAAGGTTTTTGTTACCGAACTGAAGCTATTGCCTCACGCAGGATGTTACCCAAATCAGGTCATTGCCTCACAATTGGTGTTACCAAGATTGAGGAGGCAACCAGATGGACGGAGAGAT
>JAGGDZ010000251.1 GCA_024648655.1 Chloroflexota bacterium
AAGCGCACGACCCAGGTCTTCTCGATAGCTCGCAGCCAGTCCCCTTCGTTTTCAATCATTCCCGTACCACCGCGTTCCAAAATCAGTTAATGCGTTCCCCAGTTAATGCCTCTCCCTTCGACTTGGGACGGTTATGACAGGGGTGATTAGCATCCTCACGCACATCAGGTGTTAGTTCCGGTTAATTCCTGCGCCTGCGCAGCCACAGCCATGCTAATCCTGCCAGCAGCGCAACAGAGGACATCTCTGCGACTCCGCCCTGCGTAGGTATGCCGCATGACCCGCCGGACCGCTCTCCATCCTCACTCTCAATCTCCCTCAATGCGGCGACCGCAGTCCCGGCAACCTGTTCGGCGCGGACGGCAGGCGGAGCGGTCGGCGCAACTATCGGCTGAGGTATTTCGGTGGGTTCAGACGCGCGCGTGGCTGCCGACGGTACCGCAGTTGCCCCACTACCCTGTTGCCTCAACGTATCAATCGAAAACAAACTAAGCGCCGCTGTGGGGAGTGGTGTGGGCAATGCCGACTCAGGGTCCGGTAATTGTCTGTGCTGCACGCCGAGACTGTCCCGCCACTGATTCTCCAACTCCAGCGGCGTAATGCCATACACTTCAGGTATCGCGCTACGATAATTCTTGCCGCTCTTTATGGTCGCCATCAGTTCCCGCATCTTATCTGCGCCATACTCTTCCACCATGAATCTGACGATGCTGCGCGCCTGACCATAGAAAATAATCACATCTTCAGGCGTACCGGGTTGCCCGTTCATGCCCGTGATAGGCAGTAAGTCATCTCTCTGAATAGCGTAGTTCAAGGCTCTGTCGTAAGACTCGCCCGGCTGAATGTTTCCGAACTCCGCGAGACCTTCATTCAACCAACTGGGCACCCTTCCCAAAGTGCCTTCACCCGCTCTATGTACAAGTATGTGCGTAACCTCATGAGACGCGATGCCACTGGCGCGAGAAGCGCCACCAAGCACCAGAAGTACGCCTTCCGGCGAATGCGCCTGCCCCTCAGTAATTAGTTCTCTGCGCGTAGTTTCGCTGTCCGGCGGCAAAGCCGGGCGCATCTCGGGCCAGTTGTTGTACATCGTAATTCGGATCGGGTCATCTACGCCCGCGCCCAGCAGAGGCCCCATGTTCTCCAGGGTTTGCACCGTGGCATCCAATATATCCTTTGCGCGGAAACTGACAGGCCCATGATACGAAACCGTTATTATGCCGTTAGTGATTTCCTCCCATTCATATCGGTCGTCGTGGTAGATGTACTCCGACTCTTCCGTATCCAATTTATTGCCGTCAACATCCGTTACCTCGAAGCTGTATGTAATAATCGTGCCCGGCGCAATGTACCTCGCGGTCGTGTTGGTGCGATAGAAGGCAGACGCCTTGATACTCTCTCCGCTTCCTTGCTCTTTCGGTTCAAGATACTCGTATGCCCCGACCTCTCGCTGACCGATCCGAAATCGCACCGCAATCTCTTCGATTTCGGCGGAGGAGCGCACCTCCGCATCAAATCGAATCCCTTTCTGAAATTCACTCGTAACCTCTGATGACAGCAGTTCGATGCCGCTGCCGCCCGTCTGCGCCAAACTCTGCGCTGTAAACACAGACAGAAATAGGAAAACCGCCAACAGCAGCCCTGAAATTTGCCCCAAAGTACGACGCCCCAAAGTACGACTATGACTCAAACTTCACTCCATCCTACCGAGAATTCTTCCTTCAAACCTAATTGATGGCCCAATTAATGGAACGACCGAATGCCACTGGAGTTAGGCAATTCGATGGACTGGATCGCATGAGGAACATTGACTCAATTGTAACGCACCTCCACGACTACATTCTAGCATTCAGTCTTCCAGGGACCGAAGACGGGTATCTAATTTTACCCTCTTCATCCGGTCCATAAATCACCCACCCCATAAATCTGCTATATTATAACCGTTCTATGGATACTTGATATCGTCCAAATCGAACGGCTCCAAGAACATGAACCCAGAAGAATCCTCAGAGCACTTCGTTTCTCGAGCGCGGTACACGCTTAGCAGAACAGGGAGCCTGCGTCGCCGCGAAACTACGAGAGCCGTCATGCGCTTTGCTTCAGTCATGGCGGTTAACGGCACGCGATCCGTCGGAAAAAGGGCAACCACCGGCGCGCGCGAAGCTGTCGAGGGTGCTGTTCAGGCGCTCGGCGCTATGGGCGGCGAAACGCGTGCCTTCATTCAAGACGCCGTCATCGGCGTCGTGGAAGGAACATCCCAAGTCATGACGGTCACTGCCCCTGCCGTCAGGGACATCGTTGCCGGAGGCATCAGTGGCAGCGGAAGGATCAGGTCTGATGACGGAGACGCAGGTAGGGACGTCGTCGCCGGTGCGATTGTAGGCGCGGAATTCGTAGGCTTTAATGATGCCGAAGCGGTAACCGCTGCTGTCGAAGGCGCTGTCGAGGGCTTTGAGGAAGTCGGCGGTGAACTGGGAGATGCCACCCGCTCCACCATCAGGGGCGTCGTTTCCGGCGTAGCCGCCACGGGTGGCGATGTTGCTACCGCGACACGAGATGCCACCCTCATTCTCGTTGCGAGAGCAGCCTCTTCCGAGCCAACGGTATCCAAGATAACTGACATAGCCGTAGGCACGATAGACGCCGTGCTTCTTGAGGCATGCCAGAGCGCCGACATTGGCAACGAAGTCATGATTGCCGCCGCCACCGGCGTCGTAGGTGCAGCCTACCGTATCGATCGCCCTTGCGGCGACAGCGTACGCCACGCGGTGCTGAACAGAGTCGCACAGCCCAACATAGACCTTCCTCCTCGCATCAGACGACGCCTTCCCAATATCGAAGCCCAGCTGACCAGCGAACTTTCACCCACCGCTGGGGCGTGGCGAGGAAGGGCAATCATAAAGGCAGTACCCCAACTCTACAATGCGGGCGGCGTGGACCTGGCAGCCTCACTCGCATACTTCACCATACTTTCGATATTCCCAATCATGGCTATTCTGATTATAGGCATCGCGATACTCGGCGACCCTGAGACAATTCGCTCCTGGTTCATAAGTACCATAGTTCACTACTTCCCCGCGTCGATGGAACTTATTCAGGAGGCACTCGTAAGCCTTTTCGGCAACTACTTCGCCTTCGGAATAATCTCGCTTGTCGGCATACTATTCGGCGCGAGCGGCATGTTCAGGGCGGCAAGAAGGGCTGTCAATAGGGTTTTCGAAATAGACCGAAGAAGCATCATACGCACAACAGTAGGTGACATAGCAGTTGCGGCCCTGTTTGGAATAATGTTCGTGTTGTCCACTTTCCTGACTGCGCTACTTCACACCGCAATCGATTTCAGCCAAGACTTCGCCGTCACCGCCTGGAGCATCTCCAACCTGATATCCATCCTTCTAGGCGTGCTGACCACCCTGCTTCCCGTAGCAGTCACGGCGCTGATCTTCGCCATCATATATCATCATCTGCCTAATACTCGCGTAGAGTGGCGCGATGCTACTTTCGGCGCACTTATAGCCATCGTCCTCTTTGAGTCGGGTAAGCACGCCTTCTTCTGGTTCATCGCCGTGGTTTCTCAGGGCGGCGCAGTTTACGGTCCTGTAGCATCTTTCATCGTCCTGCTGATGTGGGCTTACATCGCGGGCCTGATTTTCCTTTATGGCGCCGCCATCACAAAAGTATCCGGTGAAATCCGCCCAAGAGGTCTGTTCAACACCGGCGGACACAGATAGATCTACGCCGCCATCCCTCACTTTCTGCCACTCAACGAACGCCCCGTGTGAAACAGCCTCTGCGCCGTAGTCAGAATCGTAAGCCCCGCGATCGCACCCAGCACGACAAGGATCACCACCGACACCCAATGGCCCACGATCAGCCCGAACCCCAGTGCCACGATCCGCTCCGGCCGTGTCATAATCCCAACCTTGCAATCGATGCCTAGCCCTTCCGATCGCGCGCGCAGGTAACTCACCATCACCGACCCGCCCGCGGCAAGATAAACCAGCACCGTTCCCTCAAGCGAATCTCCGCGAGCATAGTAGATAAGCAGCCCCAGCAGTACCACTATCTCCGACACACGGTCCACCACCGAGTCCAGCAACGCGCCGAACGGCGAGTCCTGCCCCGTGCTTCTGGCAAGCGCCCCGTCAAACAAGTCCAGTATTCCCGCAAACAACATCACCACGCCGCCTGCCCACAACATCCCCTCACTGCTGAGCCACGCGCTAATTCCCGCTCCCACCAGCCCCATTACCGTAACCATGTTTGGAGACACGCCGACCTTCGCCAGCGCACTCGCCACAGGCCGCTCTACATAAGACGAAATCATCTCCCGCGCCAACGCCCTGTTCATCCGCTTCGTCTAACCCCTCATACCCACTGCCCGATGCGACACCGATTCGAGCCATGCTTCACGCGAAGCGTCATAGTAATCCATCACCCGTCTTGCCACGCGCTCCCATCTATAGTCCTGCACATTCATAGTTCCAGCCGCGGAGAGCCTTCGGCGCAATTGAGGATCCATCAACAGCGTGGCGATCGCATCCGCCAGCGCATCCTCATCCTTTGGCGGAGTCAGAAATCCTTCGCGCCCATGCGTAATCACGCTTGAGTACCCTTCTATCGCGCTGGCAACTATCGGAGCGCCAGCCGCCATCGCCTCCAGCAGTACAATGCCAAAGCTCTCTTTGCCCGTTGCAGGCGCGCAGTATATGTCCGCCGTCTTGTAGTATCGAAACTTGTCCTCATCTGAAACACGCCCCAGGAACACCACATCCTGCAAGTTGCGCTCACTGATAATCCGCAGCGAATCCGCATCCGGCTTGCCACTCCCCGCCACCAGTAGGCGTAAGTTAGGCCAGTCCCACTTCAGTTTGCTGAACGCCCCAAGCAGATACTTCAGCCCCTTACGCTTCTCCAGCCTACCTAGAAACAGGAGGTTTACCATGCCGTCGCTTTTCAGATGCTTGAACGGCTCTGCATTGGCAAAGTCGTCAACCTGGATGCCGTTCGGAATGATGTCGTAATCGCCGGGAAAGTGCCTACTGATGAACTCATACGCCGGGCGCGATACCGCAATCCGTCCCTGAAGCATCCTGAAGTACGGCATCGCCAGATGCTTTGCCCCGATCTTGTACAGACGCGTGCCCTCATATGTGTGGAAAGTCCCTATCGCAGTGGATTCTGCAGGATTGATAAGACTCAGCATGTCCTTGCTGATAAGCCCCGCGAACGGTTCATGGATATGCACTACATCGAACGACTCGCGCTCCAGCATCTGCTTGATGCGAGGTTTCAGCCACACCGAGAATGACACGCGAGCTATCGAGCCGCCGCTCGGAATGGGAACAGCCCTGCCCATGGGAATGAAGTCGTCATCCTCAACAGCTTCGGCAGACTTGCACGGGGCGACTATCTTGACGGTATGCCCCCACTCTCGAAACTGTCCGGCAAGGCTGTTGATATGGTCGGCAACCCCGCCATGAAAGGCGTGGTCGTAAGGCGACACGAGCGCTATCTTGCGATGAGCTTTCATATCCTGCAAAGCTCCTCTCATCTCGCGTTGTGCCCCTAGTCCGTGCTCCTCTGCCAAGAGGTCGCGTTGAGGGTGCTCATTTAGTCTCCGCTACCCCAGGGAGAAGGCTAGAGTGAGAGAGAATAACGCCTCCCAACCCTGCCTTAGTTGCTAGTCCAGCCGGCTATCGTCCTCGCCCGAAAAATCCTTGCCGACAATGAAGTCTTCTAGCTTCTGACGCGCCTCATCATCCGTGTACTGCACCGGAGGCGACTTCATAAAGTACGAGGAAGGCGCCAGTATCGGCCCGCCAACTCCCCTGTCCTTCGCGATCTTCGCGCAGCGTATGGCGTCAATCACCACACCTGCCGAGTTCGGGCTGTCATGCACCTCCAGCTTCAGTTCCACATTCAGTGGCACATCTCCGAAGCTCGTCCCTTCCAGTCGAATGTAAGCCCACTTGCGGTCGCTCAGCCACGGCACGTAGTCGCTCGGTCCCACATGCACATTGTCGTCCGGCAAGTCGTAGTCAACCTGAGATGTAACTGCGCTCGTCTTGGAAATCTTCTTGCTGTACAGCCTCTCACGCTCCAGCATGTTGAAGAAGTCCGAATTGCCGCCGAAATTGAGCTGGTATGTGTTGTCCAGCTGTACACCTCGGTCCATAAACAGCCGCGCCAGTACACGATGCAGTATTGTTGCGCCCACCTGAGACTTGATGTCGTCGCCTATAATCGGCGCGCCCGCTTCCCGGAAGCGCCGCTGCCAGTAATCACCCTCGCCGCTCGCTATGAACACCGGTATGCAGTTGATGAACCCGCACCCTGCGGCGAGCACCTGCTCCACATACCACTTCGTAGCCTGCTCCGACCCCACCGGCAGATAATTGATGACCACATCGACCTCGCGCTCCTTGAGGATGCCCGCGATGTCATCCGTTGGCCCGTCCGCCTTGCGGATGATGTCCGACATGTACTTGCCCACGCCGTCATGCGTCATCCCGCGCTGCACCGTTATGCCCGTATGATCCACGTCTTGGAACTTCACCGTATTGTTCGGCTTGGCGAATATCGCCTCCGACAGGTCAAGTCCAACCTTACTCGAGTCCACATCGAACGCAGCGACAAAGTTAATATCGCCCACGCCATACTCACCGAGCACCGGGTGCATCAGCCCCGGGATCTCCTCACTATTGGTGACATCGGCGTATTTCGACACGCCCTGCACCAGCGACGAGGCGCAGTTCCCCACGCCTATGATAGCGACATTAATGCTTCCCAATTCCTGCACAACTCCTTCATAAGAGCGATTATTTCATCACCGCACAAACGCGACAAATACTGCTCAATGTTAGCACTTGCGCCAATCGCCTGACAAGTAAAGCGCGCGACGCAAATTGACACTCTATCGAAGCCATTGATATAATTTTACAGCGGAGTGGGGATATAGCTCAGTTGGGAGAGCGCGGCGTTCGCAATGCCGAGGTCGGGGGTTCAAGTCCCCCTATCTCCACCATTTCCTCTAATTTCGTGGTCTCTTTTTCAGTCCCCGATTATCACGCCACCCCTACTTCAGCGGTTCGTTAATCTTCTCGAAAATCGCGACAGCCCTCGTATGGTGAGAAGTGAATCATTACTTCACTCGCAATAGGCATATGCGAAAATTGCCGCCTGGGGGTAGCGGCACGCATATTTGCCGCACTTCGTCCCTTCCCGATTACGGTCCCTTCCCGATTACGATTGGAGACACTACAAAAGAATTCTGCCACCCATGAATAAACATTATCTGTATTGACGTACCCCGACCTGCGGGTTAGAAATAGCCCAACACATCCGGAGAGCTTCTAAATTGCTTAACTTCGCAAGGCTCCTTCTGTTAGTGACTATCATCTACAACGTTGTAGAAGGTGTCATCGCGCTATGGTCGGGCGTCGCCGCACGTAGCATCGCTTTAGTCGCCTTCGGCGCGGACAGCTACATCGAGGTAGCCGCAGCTTCCCTTGTACTCTGGAGGATTGGAATCGAGGACAGTGAGTACGCAGAAGCAATGGAACATCGGATTGTTCGATTCATTGGCTACACTTTCCTTATCCTCTCGGCGGCGATAGTTTTCAGGGCAGTCTGGGCTTTCACCGAACAAGCTGGCGCCGAAGAGTCTATGGTAGGCATAGTGCTCGCACTGGTCTCGGTAATGTTTATGCCTCTCATAGCCCTCTGGAAGTTGCGAATTGCAGCCAAGGGGAATCTGCACTCCATCGCCATTGAGGCAAAGGAGACTATCGCCTGCTCATACCTGTCCCTTACACTGCTAATCGGCTTGGTTGCCAACGCCGCGCTAGGCTGGTGGTGGCTCGACGCTGCGACTGCTCTGCTTCTCGTACCCTGGCTCCTCCGGGAGGGAGTGGAAGGCATCCGTGGTGAAGAATGCCATGACGAACCGCAACTGTGCTCCTGCCGTTTCTGCCTATTCGGCTTAAAGACCTGCAACGCCGTCTGTTGTGCGTTCTGAAGAGCATCGGCGACATCCGATGCAGGCATAAAGTTGGCGAGTTAGCGCAAGGGCGTTACCCTGGCCCTGTACGACTGTCTCGCGATGGCAACCCGTCAAATACACAGTGGAATGCCACGATTGCCCTGCATCATTGCTCAATACCAGGGTCCTAATGGGAGCAATTATGCGAAAGAATCTGTAAAATTGAACGGAATTCGGAATCCGCTCTAAAATTAGGAGGGAAGAATCTTATGGACCTTGAACTGCAAGGCAAGATCGCACTAATTACCGGCGGCAGCAAGGGCATAGGCAAGGCGATCGCCATAGCGCTGGCAGAGGAAGGGGCGGATGTCGCCATCGCTGCCCGCTCACAGGACACATTGGACACTGCAGCCGAGGAGATAAGGGAAGCGACAGGACGAAAAGTTGTCGCCATATCAGCTGATACGACAAATTGGAACGATGTCAGGCGAATGGTAGAGACTACCGTTTCCGAGCTTGGAAGCGTTGATATTCTCGTCAACAGCGCGGCGATGGTAGGGGGTCAGGTGCAGGGCACCATCGACGAGGCAGATGAGAAAGACCTGATTGAAGACCTCGACACCAAGGTCGTGGGATACTTCAGAAGCATAAAGGCAGTCGTGCCCCACATGCGCGCGAAGAAGTGGGGGCGAGTCATAAGCATCGGCGGCGTCTCGGCGCGCCAGTCAACGATCTACGGGCTTCGTAACGCGGCGGTGGTCCACATGACTAAAACCCTGTCCGATCAACTTGGTCAAGACGGTATTACGCTGAATGTCGTCCACCCCGGGCTAACACTCACGGATACCATCAACGAGCGATTGGACGACCAAGCTTCTCAGCAGGGAGTGTCGCGTGATGAAGTCAATGCCCAGGTCGGACAGAATGTCGCCATACGCAGGCCCATTGCGCCTGAGGAACTTGCTTGGCTCACGGCATATCTCGCGTCTCCAAAGGCGGAGTGCATCACCGGCGAGGTTATAGCGGCAGGTGGTGGAGCCGTTGGCGCCGTCCACCAATAGATGAATACTAAAGATGAATACTAAATCACAGGATAAGGAGGTCTCTTACAATGCCAATGAACAAAATCGACCAGACTTTTGAAATAGAGCAGGAACAGCTCGACTGGCTCGGCGAGATTGCCACAAACTACGGGCTTGCTGACGAAGCAAAGGCTTTGCGT
>JAGGDZ010000212.1 GCA_024648655.1 Chloroflexota bacterium
GAATGAGTAGGGATCGGGAACTCTGCGAGTCAGGCGGAGCGCCCCCTATTCTTCCAGCCACACCTTGCTCCAGTGATGGTATTCAAAGAGCGCGAAGTTCGGGTGAAAGTCGCGGACTCGGGGCTGCCACGTCCATATCTCCGTCCGTGTGAGCGGCATGAAGCGGTATCCATGGTCGAGGATGTGCTTCTGGATGCGGTGAATCAGTTCTCTCCTCTTTTCTGTATCGTGCTCGATGGACTGCGCTTCGAGCATGGCGTCCAGTGCCTCGTCGCGGTGACCGGTGGTATTCCAGACACCCTCGCTATGGAACACTGGCAGAAGAAAGCCGTTCGGCGTGGAAACGGGAGCCGGAGGTCCTATCATCAACTGGTAGTCTCCCTGAAGCCATATATCTTCGCCGAACTGTCTCCTGTTTACTATCTCCAGGTGAGAGTCGAAGCCGACGTTTTGCATACCCTCGGATACTGCATCCGCATAGTCAAGGTAGGGCCGACCGAAGTCCCCGACGGTGATAGTAACAGGTGTCTTTGACGCCGGCCCGGCGTCGCGCAGAAGGGACTTCGCCAACTCAGGATCGTCGAAGTAGTCAGACAAGTCGGAATCCGGTAGTAGCCAGTCAGGCGAAGCGACCGGGATTCCCGTGCCAACGAAACCAAAACCTTCCCACTGGTCCTCGATGATCCCAACCGGATCCATCGAGAGCATAGCAGCCTCTCGCACCCGCGCATCCTCAAACGGAGGCTCGCTGGTCTTGAAAGCGACTTCTATTCCCCTGCCGGGCTGCGGAATCTCCAGCGAAGGCGCGTGGGGAGACTGCCGGATGTGTTGTATCCATTCTGCCGGGCTCATTTCGTGTACGTCAGTCATTCCGGTCTGGAAAGCTGCTGATCGCGTGTCCTCGTTGGTCAGAATGAGGATTCTGAGATTGTCCACGAGCGGAAGACCGGGCTCGAAGTAGTCCGCGTGGCTTGAGAACAAGTGAAGCTCATCAATCGAAGTCCGTTCGAGTACCCAGGGGCCAGTGCC
>JAGGDZ010000133.1 GCA_024648655.1 Chloroflexota bacterium
GAGCAGGTATCGCAGGCGCAGGATGACGACGGCGGTTCGGCGCGCGACCGTGTTGGTGTAAATCGCGCCGCAACGTGCGAAAGCGCTGCCTTGCTCTGCGAGCGATTCCGTGAGAACCCTGTCCGTAAGCGCTTCCACGATGGCGCTGTTGCGCCCGATGTCCAGAACGCCGGCGCGCGGCGTGTTGTCGAACGACACATCCATGGGGAACTTCGCCTTCGACAGTCGTTCTAGCAATTCTCGCTCCAAGTCCCCAGGATGCAGCTTGAACACTCCATCATGTCGCGTGTTGTCCAGGCTGCCATTGAAACGTTGGATGGCGCGGCGAACGAAGTTCTGCACATCGGAATGGCTGCCGAGCGCGGGTTCCAGTTCGCGCAGCTCATGTGCGATTTCGTCGGGCTGAATGGATTCCTGCGCGAAGTAAGCGCGCTGCCTGCTTTCTCGTTCCGCATGGGTGTCCAATTCTCTGTGGTACGAGCTTACACGGGGCGTTGTGAGGAGTTCGGGCTGGATGCCGCCGCTGCCGCGCGCGAGGACGTCATCGATGACCGCTTGCAGCACTTCGTCGGATTCCACTGTGGCGGTTACCGAGATGCCCAGCCGCTTCCGTATCGCACGCGCCTTGCGAATGAGCACATTCAGCACAGTCAGGTCAATCTCGTTGTCGCTGCCCCAGAGCATCACACACTTGACCTTTGACGAAGTCTGCCCGTAGCGGTCAACGCGCCCTTCACGCTGCTCCAGCCTGTTGGGGTTCCACGGAAGGTCGTAGTGCAATACGGCGTCGAAATGCTCTTGCAGATTGATGCCTTCGCTCAAGCAGTCGGTCGCCACCAGCACCCTGCGAGGAGCCTGCGCCAATTCATCGATTATCTCCCTACGCTGTTCGTCGTTTCCGTCGCCGCCGGTGACCGAGCGCACATCTATGTCCGAGTAATCGGATGCGAGCGCCTCTTGAAGATGCTCAGCGACATAACGCGCGGTGGCGATGAATCGGCAATAGACGATGGGACGATAGCCTTGCGCCAGCATATCGGCTATGACTTCGCGGCAATGAGCCAACTTGGCGTCGAGGTGCTGTCCACGTAGGTCTTGGGCACGCTCTAAAAAGGCATTCAGTCGGCGCAGTTCCTGCCGCATCAGCCCCGCGTCGCGGTCGTCCAGCGCGGCGGTAGGAGCGTAGTCCGGTGGGTTATCCTGCTCCGCCGCAGAGTCCATTATCTGGGCAATGAACTCTTCCTCGCCAATCTCATCTTCGGCGAGCGAGTCTCGTCTGCGCTCCGCCTGTCGCTGGAGGGTGGATTCAGCGGCGGCGGGGCTGGAGAGGACGCAGCGCAGAATAGAGACCGCACTCCAGTATCTTACCCGCCGCTGCCTGCCCGTTGCGCCGGACACTATCTCGCGGCAGAAATCGAGGATGTCGGTGTAGAGCGCCTGATACTCTGACGACATCGTGTAGGGTATCTCTTGATCGTCTCGCTCTGGGAAGGGCGTCTTGTTGCCCAGCCAGTCGATGAGGTCGGCGCGTCTCCTCTGTACGAGGTGGTTCTTCAACTGCCGGTTCGGGATGTTCTGCTCAATGGGCTTGTCGAAGCTGCTATCCAGCGCGCCGAGAAGGGAGCGGAAGCTCTCCTCGACACCGCTATGCGGCGTCGCCGTAACCAGAACGATGTGGCGGTTAGGGTCTTCCGCGAGGCGTTGCAGCAGTCGATGCCGTCTCTGCTGCTGTCCGCTCTCGTCGCCTCTGGGTCTGGCGGCGATATGCGCCTCGTCCACGATAATAAGATCAGGAGCGTAATGCACGAAAGACTGCAAGTAGCGGTCGGACTTTATGTAGTCGATGGACGCGACGAGATGCTGGTAGTGTTCGAACACCTGCATGTCAGGTCGCGGCAGGTTCCGCTCCAGCCTGCCCATCTGGGAGGACTGCACCGTTGCGGTCTCGATGCCAAACTTGTCCCGTAATTCTTGAGACCACTGATCACACAGATGCGGCGGGCATAGAACACCTATGCGTCGCACCTGCCTGCGGTCAAGCAGTTCGCGAGCCACTATGCCAGCCTCTATGGTCTTGCCCACGCCTACATCGTCTGCGATGAGCATCCGCACGGGGTTCAGACGCAGAGACATCACCAGCGGGACATACTGGTACGGGCGTGGCGTGACTGACAGCCGGCCTACGGAGCGAAAGGGGCCGGCGCCCGCCCTCAAACTCAGCCGAACAGCGTCTCGCAGCAGCAGTGCGCTTTGGAAATCGCCCGGTTTGTTGAAGTTCGGATCAGGGTACTCTTCGTCGGTAATATCCTCAGAGCCGAAGCCGGAGTATAAGCCGATGTGGTCGTCTTCGCGCCCGTCCACAGGGCGCAGTAGTGTTACGGCGTCATTTTGAGAAGGCATGACGACCCATAGTCTATTGCGGCAGGATACCAGAGAACCGGGTGGGAATTGTGATTTGGTGGTTGTCGTCATGCGGATGAAATCCCTCACACATTCGTGATGTTGGGAATTTTGGCGCAAGCACGGAACTGTTGTCAACCGACGCTTCTATTCTAAATGGACTTTGCACGAATAGTAGCAGTCGTCACAAAAAGCACCGCTGTCGTCATAGAAAGTTCACGCTGTGCCGACCGCTCCATCTCTGCCCATGATACATCGTTGAGGGCAGATTCGGCACGCACATAAAGCCGAAAGCTCACAGAATGTCGAGCGCGGACGGAGGCGACAGAAGACTCCTACGCGCCTTCACCTCGACTTTGCACATTTCATACAAGGGATAGACAGAATATAAG
>JAGGDZ010000070.1 GCA_024648655.1 Chloroflexota bacterium
CAAAGGCGGACTCATCGGAAGACCACAGCACAAGCTCTTCCGCCAGCCGAGACAGGTGCATCATGCATATTGCCGCAGCTGCTTGGAAGTCAAGCAGGAAGTCCCTGTCCGCGACTGCGTCCATGCTGTTCTGAGAAATGCGACTGAATCCAAGTTCTCGCGCTACAAGCTCGCGGTCTATGGGATAAGGCAGCCCGGCAAGCGCGCCGCTCCCGAGTGGCATCACATCAGCGCGTTCATGCGCCTGTCGGAAACGCTCCGCATCACGCCCGAACATCTCGAAGTACGCCATCATGTGATGAGCAAATAGAACAGGCTGCGCGCGCTGCACGTGCGTATAGCCCGGCATTACCACGCCCGTGTTCGTTTCAGCCTGCCCCACCAGCGATGCTCTCAGAGCGTGAATTCCGCTCCGAATCTCGCCAATGGCATCCTTTGTGAACATCCGCACGTCAAGCGCAATCTGGTCGTTGCGGGAGCGCGCGGTGTGCAGCCTTCCCGCAATCTCGCCGATCTTCTCGTGCAGGCGACTCTCCACATTCATGTGGATGTCTTCGAGTTCGGGACGCCAGGTGAACTCGCCGTCTTCAATCTCCATGCGAATTTCACGCAATCCCTGAACGATTGCGTTCGCGTCGGCGTCCGAAATGATGCCCTGCTTTGCCAGCATGCGAGCATGGGCAATTGAGCCTGCAATGTCCTGGCGGTACAGCCTGCGGTCGTAGTGAATAGAGACGGTGTAGGCTGAGGACACCTCTCGCATCCCGCCCAGGCTAGTCATCGGATCCTGCGGCAACTGCCTCAGACGTCACCGGACGCTTCTGCACGAGGAAGCGCCGCCTCAGCGTCAGCACCTGCTCCCCACGCTGATTGATGCCCCGCGACTCCATATAGACGATACCTCTGTCAGGGCGGCTCTTCGATACCCGCACCTCTAAAATCTCGCTCTCCGCATAAATCGTATCGCCCTCGAAGGTAGGCCCGTCATGAGTAGCATTCTCATATTCGAGATTAGCGATCGCCTTCCCTGAGGTATCGCGCACGCTGATCCCGACGACTAGACTGAATACCAGCATCCCGTTCACGAGTATCTTGCCGTGCGGGTGGTCCTTCATGTAATGCTCATCGAAGTGAAGCGGGTTCGTGTTCATCGTCAGCAGCGTGAACAGGTGATTGTCCATTGCCGTGATAGTCTTACCGGGCCAGTGCTTGAACACATCGCCCGTCTTGAAGTCTTCGAGGTATCCACCGAATTTGTCGCGGCCATCGTGAATCATGATGCTTTCCTACTATGGGATCTATAGGCTATAAGATTTATAAAATCTTATCGCGCCGGGATTGTATCACCCCGCATATTCTAAATCTGATACTTTTGCAGCAGCCTGCGGGCAATAATGAGCTTCTGTATCTCGTTCGTGCCCTCACCGATAATCATCAGCGGAGCGTCCCGGTAGTAGCGCTCCAGCGGGTAGTCCTTGATGTAGCCGTAGCCGCCGTGAATCCGCATCGCCTCCATCGTAACGCGCCCGCACATCTCGCTTGCGAACAGCTT
>JAGGDZ010000516.1 GCA_024648655.1 Chloroflexota bacterium
GAATACAGCGGGATCAAGTTCGCCGTGTTGTTCCTCGCCGAATTCATGGCTCCCATTATCACCGCGCTTGTGATTACGACCCTGTTCCTCGGTGGGACGAGGGGCTTCGACCCCATTCCCGGACAGGTCTGGTTCGTGCTGAAGACGTTCGCGGTCATCTTCGCGCTGCTCTGGGTAAGGGCGACCTGGCCCCGCTTGCGGGTTGACCAGATCATGGGCTTCGCCTGGAAGGGGCTGTTCGCCCTTTCGCTGCTGAACATCTTCGTAGTCGCGGTGGAGGTTGTTATACTCCAGGACGACGCGGGCGGTATATCGGCAAGCTCGCTCTGGATAATGGCGGCGATAAACTGGGTGATAATGATAGTGGCGATAGTAGCGACTGCCAAAATACTCGGCCAGCGAAGGCTTGAGCGTCCGGCGCCCACGCCTTCCCAGCTGGCCAATATGTACGCGGAGGCTGATTAGATTATGTATGGCCTCTCACTGGTCAAGGGTCTGGGCGTTACTATGAAGAACCTCGTAACGCCGGGGCGAATGTTCACCGTTAATCAGTACCCGGACCGAAAGGTAAGCATCTTCGGGCTTGCGAAGATCAACAACCAGAATCCGGTGACTTTCACGTTCAAACAGCCGGGCGAGGCTTTCAAGGCTCTCGTCGGGCTTGCGTCGGTACCCGACAGGCAGTACCAGCATCCCAGGTTCAGGGGCGAAGAGTTCTCATGGTACGAGAACCGCTGTACCGGGTGCGCTTCCTGCGCCAAGTATTGTCCGCTGGGCATAATCGAGATTGTGACCAATCCCGCTAAGACGGACCTCCAGGAAGGCGACAAATACTTCCTGGAAGTCTTCGACATTGACATAGGGCGGTGTATGTTCTGCGGCCTCTGCGTGGAGGCGTGTCCGTATGACGCGCTTCACATGGGCAGCGGCTTCGAGGAAGGTCGGTACAGGCGCGCCGACCTTGTAATAGACAAGGCGAGGCTCGTCGAGTCTCCCAAGCGTCCCAGCCACTGGTTCAGACCCCAGTTGGCTGCCTCCCACGACTACAATCCGCTGGAGGGCGACGAGGCCGACTGGCGCGAGGTGCACCGGCACGAAAAGCCGACGCTGACCGATCAGCAGCACAGGTGGGGGCAGCGCTGATGCTGGGACAAGGAACAGAGGCTTCGCTATTCATAGACATAGCGTTCTGGCTCTTGGCGATTTCGAGCATCGTGGCGGCGGTCGCTGTCGTCCAGATGCAGAATCTGTTCAGGGCGGCGCTCTTCCTCGTGGTGTCTTTCCTC
>JAGGDZ010000021.1 GCA_024648655.1 Chloroflexota bacterium
TCGCACTGCGCCTTCCCAGTAGCGGACGATGGCGTCGAGTTCCTGGTCGCTGATGTGGGGCGTAATCTCTAAGTCGAACCCTTCTGCGGGCATTTGGAAGCGCCATCGCGCCGGATAAGTTCCACCGCGTGGGCTTTGCCATCGCTCCAGCACTTCGAGGAGCACTTCGCCCTCCTGTATGCTACGGTGGCTGCCGTCCGCTTCGACTAGTGTGCCGAGTTGGAATTCGCTGTCCGCCTCGTCGCGCGGTCGTAAGACGCCGTACATGATGTCCCGGCCGTCCGATAGTTGAAGCGCGAACCAGTCCCAGCCGACATGCTGGTCCGATAGTTGTGACGAACTCCATTCCCTGTCCAGCCAACTTAAGCCCTTTACGTTGTGGGCCTGTCCGTTCAGCATTATCTTGCCCTCGGTCGGCATGCGTGTGAGCGAGTAATAGTAAGATGCTTCACGGGAGTTGGTGCCCTTTCTGCTGAAGCCGTCTTCGCCGTTCAGCACAATTGCCTTTTCGCTAGACAATAGAAGGTCGATTGCAATGCCGTCCTCCTTGGCGATAAGTCGTATCGGCAGCGTGCCGTCGCTCGTTGAAGTGGCAGACCAGTCTTCCAACCATACGCGGAATGGTGAACCTATCGCTCCAGCCAAGCCTAGCGCATCGCGGCTGTAACGCTCAAATGAGTGGAACCGATCGTTATCTACATCAGTTAGGGCGAAGTGGGCGGTGTACATCTGCTTTGCTGCCCATTCGGAAGTGCGGTCGAATTCGTCGGAGGTTATGCCTACCCTGAAGAAAGTCAATTCGTATCCAAAATGCTTGCCGTCCGGCGAGTCCAGATTGCCGGTGAAGTACCACCATTCGAGTGCGTAGTCCGGATGTGCGCCGTGGTCGCCCGGGAAGGCGAACTTGCGCGGTGCAGTAACACTCTTGAAGCCCCGACTACCGGCCGGATTGAGGGCATCCGAAAGTGAGATGCTTGCGCTAACCTCAGGCTGGCGCGAGTTGCGGTCGAGTGCGTAGATTCCTCCGCCTAGGATGGCGAGAACTGTGACGAGGCTTATTACAAGGATTGCAATACGCATAACTGGTTTCTTGCCGATTCGCGCAACACCGGTTGCCGCAGCTACTCTCGGCGCAAGACTGACGCGGGCGACGAGCGCGACATCCTGATGGCGGGATAGATACTCGCGAGTAATGCCGCGGCTACGGCTATCACAACTGCCTGGACTAGCACGAGCGGGTATATTTCCATGTCCATGGTCCAACCGAAGGACCTGCGGTTGACCACGAATATGAGCACGGCTGCCTCGATAATTCCTAACGGCAACGAGAGCAGCCCTGCTATGACACCCATAAGAGCCGTCTGGGATGTGAACATCAGCCACACCTGTCTTGGTGTGAAGCCGATGACGCGGAGCGTGCCGAACTCGATCGCGCGCTCCATCTGTATTGCCATAAGCGCGCTGAGCACACCGATGAAAGCTACCGATATTGAAAGGACATAGACGACCGATGTGATGGCAAAGCTGCGGTCAAAGATTTCCATCGCGGCCGCTTTCAGGTCGGCGTTGGAACGAATCACAATCTGCCGTCCCGTGCCAATGGCGGATTCAATCGCCGGGATCAGTTCATCCGGGCTAATCCCTTCCGATGCCGTTATCCCAATACCGGAGAAATTATCGTCGTGGTAAAAGCGCCGGTATGCATTACGGCTCATCAAGACTCTGCCGCCGCCTGAGAAATTGTAATCGTAGTAAATGCCTGCAACGCGAAAGTCGCGTTCTCCCTCCGCAGTGTGAAGCGTCACGAGTGAACCAATACCCTTGTCGTTGAGATTGGCGAATGGCTCAGATACAGCCACCGCGTCGCCTGCCCGTAAGTCATCCCAGAAGAGTGCCGGGTCTCCCTCCTTGAAGGTATTGTACCGGGCGAACCTGTCGGCGGTTGTGCCCACGATCAGCAGGTCCACTTCACCGTCCGGTGAGTGGACGCGCACATTTCGGACGGTACTTACACTCTCCACGCCATCAATGACACTGATGCTTTCCAGAATCGCGGGAGACAGACCCACTCCCGACCGTTCCAGTCGTAGAGAGGCAGGGGAGATGTAGATGTCGGAACTTAATGAAGTGTTGAGCCACTGTTCGACGGTGGCGCGGAAGCTCTTGACCATTGTGTCGATGGAGATCGTAATTGAGATGGCTACGGCGAGCGCCGCAATTGCGACCGCCGTTCGACTTAGTGATGACACAATGGCTCGTGCCGGCGCCGCGCCCAATGCGCCAAACATTCTTGCCAGCACGGGCGCCATTGATTTACTGACCATGACAAGACAGATAGGCGTCAGAGCCGCACAGCCCATGATGAGCGACGCCAGTCCGATGAATGTGAATATGAGTGTATCGACCGGAAGGATGATGAGCGCGATGCCGACAGAAATGAGAATCACCCCGATGGCGGAAGCAAGCGGCAAGGCGCTCTTTAAGCGCGTCTCAAGATGTGAGCGAGATAGCGCTTCCCTTGGAGGGATGCCCGTTGCCTCCAAGGCGGGCACGAATGCCGCCGTCAAGGTCGCAAGGATGCCCAACAGTACGCCCTTTGCCAGAGACCAAGCGGGAAGGGTGAGTTCCTGCACAGACACTACGAAGAACAGGTCGTTGATGTTTTGTGTGATGACTTGGACAAGCCCGCGCCCGATGAGTATGCCGAGAAGAACTCCTATTATTGAGCTTACGGCTCCGATGGCAGTTGCCTCGCCGAGCACTACGGCGAACACCTGTCGCCTCGTCACGCCAAGTGCGCGCAGAGAGCCGATTACTGGACGGCGCTGCACTATGGAGAAGGTCATTGTGTTGTAGATCAGGAACGCGCCGATTATCAGCCCAAGCAAGCTGATGATAAACAAATTTTGGTCGAAGGAACGGGTAAGCTGCGCGATGGTTTCGGATCGGGCGTCTGAAGTCTGAAGGACGGCTTCGGGTGGGAGCGAGGCGGATATGCGTCCAAGAAGCCGTTCGTCTCGGTCACTCTGTTGCGCGATGAGGTCGATGCGGCTAAGTCTTCCCTGTAATCCCAATAGTTCCTGAGCGGTCGAGATATCCGTTATCAGGAGATTACGCAGGGACTCCGCGCTCAGACTGTTTTGCGGCTCTATCAGGGCTACAATCTCGACCGATCGTACTCTGTCCGCAATGCTGAGCGCCAAGGAGTCACCTGGCTTCAACCCCAAAGACTCCGCAGTCTCAACAGAGGCAAGGGCGGTGTTGGGTGAGGCGAGGAGCGAGAGGGTGAAATGAGTAGGCGATTTTGAGCGGTCAACGGACGCCGCGCTGCCCGTGTATGGTCTGAATAGCGCGTCCGAAAGAGGGTCGATGCCGAGTAATTGCAGAGTCGTGCCGTCGTCCAGCCTGGCATAGCCTTCAACTACCGGCGCGGAATTGCGAGCGCCCAAATCAACCCTAAGCGTGCGGTAAACATCTTCCGGGAGACCGGCGGGTCCTCCTACAATCCGGTGAGTCGCCTTGCCCGTTACTGCCCCGCTTGACAGATTGAACGCATGCTTTGCACTCTGGTTGCCCAGGTCTATTGCCACTACTACGGCGACGCCAAGCGTTATCCCCAACACGGATAGCGCCATCTGCCACGGGCGGTGCAGCAGATAACGGACGCTCGATAGCCAGAGAACCGCGCTCAATTTTCGCGCTCCGAAGTGTGTCTAGCCCGGCGTGGGGGACTACTGAACTGAAAGTGTATGAGCATAGTGATTGGTGCGGTCCACCAGCCTGCCGTCCTCCATTGCCAGCACACGGTCTGCCATGCTGACAACCATGTCGCTGTGCGATACGACAACCATCGTCTTGCCGTAGTCTTCTATCAGGCTCTTCAGGAGCGACATTATGACTGCGCCGGTGTCGGTATCGAGATTGCCTGTCGGCTCATCGGCAAGAATGAGCGGCGGGTCGTGAACGA
>JAGGDZ010000306.1 GCA_024648655.1 Chloroflexota bacterium
TGTCATCGCCTACGACCCATATATCTCCGACGAGGCATTTGCCGAGCGTGGCGTAACCCGCGTATCCTTCGATGAAATGATGTCGCAATCCGACTACGTATCATTACACACGCCGCTCACCGAGGAGACGCGCCACATCATCAACGAGAACGCACTGCGCCTTATGAAACCAAACGCCTATCTCATCAACACCTCGCGCGGGCCTGTCGTGGAGGAAGCAGCACTCATCAAGGCGCTGCAAGAGGGCCGGATTGCAGGCGCGGGCTTGGATGTGCTCGAAAAAGAGCCGCCGGACGCGGACAATCCGCTGCTCTCGATGGACAATGTGGTGCTTTCGCCGCATTCCGGACACACATCGGTGCTATCATTGCAACTCCGCACAGGACGCTACGGCGAAGAAGTCGCCGCTGTTCTCGACGGCAAGAAGCCCCGCAACCTAGTTAACCCCCAAGTGCTTGAGCACTTGCATCTGGTGTAAGCCCGAGAATGTTCCATCAAGGACGCCTACATACGGCAGCGCCACATAGCAGCGCCACATAGCAGACTAGGGAGATTACCATGACTGACCTCAGCACACTCGCAGAATCCGCCGCCGACATCCTGAAGCAGCGCGGCGACACCATAGCGGTATCAGAGTCTTCTTGCGCTGGGCTCCTCTCTGCAGCCCTCGTAGCAATTCCAGGCGCATCAGCATACTATGTCGGTGGAGCGATAATCTACACTCGCGTCGCGCAGGCCGGCCTGCTGCGCGTGCCGGACGAGGCAATGGAAGGACACCGCGCCAGCACCGAATACTACGCCACACTCAACGCACGCACAATGCGCGACATTCTGGGCACTACTTGGGTGCTCAGTGAGACGGGCGCAAGCGGCCCCACCGGCAATCGCTACGGCGACGACGCCGGTCACGCCTGCATCGCCGTATCAGGCCCCATCGAGCGGGCGATCACTATCGAGACAGGCGAGAACAACCGCGAAGGCAACATGTGGGCGTTCGCCAAAGCCGCCTTCGACCTGCTGGAACAATGCCTGCGCCAGGCAGACTGAGAAAATACATGCCCCGTTAGCCCTGAGCTTATCAAAGCACTCACCACCGAAACGGACAATCTAACTCTTTCCGTCCCATCTATCCCGTCCTATCTATCCCGTCCTATCTATCCCATTAGCCTCTTCGCGGCATCGTCGGATGCTGTACGCTATAAGTCAGCGTTGCCGCTGCGATATACGATGCCACAGCCACGGCGAATATGACGGCGTAGCCGCCGGTAATGTTAACCAGCAGCGCACCTAGTGACGGCCCCAGTCCCATAGCGGCAGTGCGGAAGGGACCGGTCAGGCCCGACACCGCGCCGAACGAGCGTCGCCCGAAGTATTCACCTATCATCATGCTGCCCACAATCGGAATGCTGCCGGACGCTATTCCCCATATCACCGATACATAGAAACCGACGCTCTGCACGTCGATGAAGGCGAATGTTAGTGTGGGGATGGCGGTTGTCAATATCACGGTGATGGTCAGACGCCGGATGGTGAACTTGTCGGACAGATACCCCCATAGCGGCACGCTCAGCCCGCCCAGCAGGATGCTGACCATAAGGGCGAATGCGGCAGTCTGATAAGACATGCCGCTGTCCGTCAGGAATGGCACGAGCTGAAACGCCACCGCCGCCGTGGTCGTTACCGATAGAAACTCTGCCCAGACGATGAACCAGAACGAGGGCACGCGCACTACCTCACGAAGCCACCAGTCGAATTCGCCGATGGGAGCGGATTCCAGCCTTGCTCTGGCGCTCGGCGTACCTGCCGCGTCTCCGTCGGGACGCAGTCCGATGTCCTCCGGGCGACGGCGCATTATCAGGAACAGCGGGATGCACAACGGCAGCGCGATAATGCCCAGCGTCCGATATGCCGCCCGCCAATTCAGCGCACTCGCGACTAGTGTGATTATCAGCAGGTTGAGCGACTCTCCGCCTATACGGTTCAGCGCGGTTATGCCCAATGCCAGATTGCGCTTGCGCCGGAAGAAGTTCACCGCGACGGTGCGCGGCACTAGGTTTTGCAGGTTGGGACCAGCGAACGAGCGCGAGATGATGTAGGCGATGTAAAATTGCCAAATAGAGTTGACGCCGCTCAGCGCAAAGAAACACGCGCTGACGACCAGAGCGGCGGCAAGCATCATGTAGCGCGGCCCATAGCGGTCAACGAGCTTGCCCACGAACGGCATTGTCAGCCCGGATGTCCATGTCGCAAGCGTGGCGGCGAAGGCTAAAGTCGTGCGATCCCATCCCATATCCTGCGCTATAAGGTCTTGAATGCCGCCAAGGACGGTCTGCGCCACACCCGTTGCGATGAACGCTCCAAGCGCCGCAGTCCCAAGCACGAGCCATCCATAATAAAACGGCGGTCTGGGACGCCAATTTAGGATACTGTCAGAAATGCTTCTCAATTCTGCGCCGATTCTTGCCATGCGAGTGTCCATGTACCGCAGTACGCTATAATGCAACCTATACGACACGCATTTGACACGCAAGTGTTTGTCTTTCATCACATCTAAGGAGTCTCCAATTGACGGTCGAAAGTGGGTCGGTCGCCGACCCAGCGGTCCTTTCCCGCGCGCAGGGATGCATGTTGGGGCAATTCACTGGTGAAATGCTTGGCATGCCCGTCGAAACCATGTCTGCGGAAGACATCCGACAGCTGTACCCTGACGGACTCACACGGATATCCGATGGGCAGGCACTTCTGCTTCCACTTGGGATACACCACCCACACCCTGCCATCGCCCAGCTAACCGACGACGGAGAGATGGCGCTGATGCTGGCTCGCTCACTTGTAGAACAAGGCAGGTTTGACACAGAAACAGTGCGCGAAGCCTACATGGTCTGGTGGCGGTCGCCCGCATTTGGCTTCGGCCGCACCACACAGAATGCCCTGCAACACGGCATCTTTGACCCGTCCACCCAGACAAACGGCGCGCTTATGCGAATTAGCCCCCTGGGTATTTTCGGCGCCAGGTATGACGCAGAGCAGGTGGCGGACTGGGCGCGACAAGACGCCAGACTCACCCACGTCAATACAGTCTGCCAGGACTCCAGCGCCGTATTCGCCGCATCTATATCCCGCGCAATCCGCACGGGCTGCGATGGGGCCTCACTGCACAGGTGGATCATCCGGTGGTCGGAAGCAACCGGAGTTGATGACGGAGTAATTGAGGTTCTCCGCCGCGCATCTGACCATGAGCCGCCTTACCCAATTGAAATGGATGCGGACATCTCCAACACACCTATGCGCGTATGGGTACTTATCGCACTGCACAACGCATTCTGGCAACTGCTAAATGCGGACAGCCTCGAATCCGGCATCGTGGACACCGTGATGCTCGGAGGGGACACGGATACAACGGCGGCAATATGCGGCGCTCTGATGGGCGCGGTTTACGGACGCGAAGCCACGCCGCCCCAGTGGACGAACGCCGTGCTCAACTGCCGTCCCCGCGCCGGGCAGTCCGATGTGTTCAAGCCGCGTCCCGAGATTTTCTGGCCCGTGGACGCGCTTGATTTGGCGCAGAAGCTGCTCTCTACCTGACCCGTCCGGTCTCCGTTTGCGTCCACAGCCGCCTGACGCTATATTATTGGCGCAAACTAGCGGAGGTGAAACGCAAACCATGACAGATACGTACGGAGCATCGGCTGAAATTGAATCACAAGTAGTCTCCACGCTCAACAAACTTGGCATCAACCACGAGCTTATTCAAATTAATCCCGACTTCGCCGACACTACGCAATTCTGCGAGGAGTACGGCTACACTCTTGAAGGCAGCGGCAACACCATAATAGTCGCGTCCAAGCGCGGCGCCAAGAAATTCTGTGCCTGCATCGTGCAGGGTTCGGCTCGCCTCGATGTGAACAAGACAGTCAAGCGGCTGATGGGCGTATCACGCGCGTCTTTCGCATCTGCCGAGGAAACTAAAGAACTAACCGGCATGATGATTGGTGGCGTAACCGCCTTCGCCCTTCCGGAAGACCTCCCGGTCTATGCCGACCAAAAGCTACTGGAACAGGATTCCATCATCCTCGGTTCCGGAAGCCGCTCATCCAAGATAAAGATTGCGCCCCAGGACATCGCCAAGATACCCGGCGCACAGTTCATCGACGGACTTTCCTTGTAATTTTGTTCGTCCCATCCCTTACACCTCTTAGTAAGGGACGGGACGAACCGGGGTGAAATGCCTTATGACTACTCAACTCTACCCATACACTCTGCCTTGTTACGCTTGGTCTCTGGCTCATAGACAACGCCAACCTCGAGCAGCTTGCCGAGGCTTGCCGTCGCCACGACCGTTATGAGTTCATGCTTACTTTGGGACCCCTCATCTTGCGCAATGTGACCGGAAGCCCCGTAAATCCCATCGCCATCTTCTGATGAATGGACCGCCCTCTCAATTCATCCGCATCAGGCGAGCAATCTATATTTGACTAACATTGAGCGCGGCAATAAACTTAACCCTCAATCCCGCACGCAATTGCGAAGGAGTGTGTATGAACTACGATGAAATGGCGCTGGAGCTTCACGCCCGAAATCGAGGAAAGCTCGGCGTCCACTCTAAGGTCGAACTGAAGACCATCGACGACATGTCAACCGCATACACACCCGGCGTCGCGGCAGTCTGCAGAGAGATCGCAGGAGACCGCAGCAAAGTATATGACCTGACCGGTAAGGGCAACATGGTTGCCGTCGTCAGCGATGGTTCTGCCGTTCTAGGACTGGGTAATATCGGTGCGGAAGGCTCGATGCCGGTCATGGAGGGCAAAGCGCTGCTCTTCAAGGAACTCGCCGACATAGACGCTGTACCCATTTGCATAGACGCACACGAGGCAAATGAAATAATCGACATCGTTCGCGCTATATCTCCGACTTTCGGCGGCATCAACCTTGAGGACATCGCCGCGCCCAAGTGCTTCGATGTTGAAGACGGCTTGCAGGACCTGGGCATCCCTGTCTTCCACGACGACCAGCATGGGACCGCTGTAGTAGTGCTCGCCGCGATGGTCAACGCATTGCGTGTGGTCAACAAGGACTTTGCGGATGTGAGAGTCGTCTTCAGTGGCGCGGGCGCGAGCGGCATCGCATGCTGCAAGATTCTTCAAGTCATGGGTGTTCAGGATATCATCCTGGTTGACACACAAGGCATCATCCACCGGGGACGCGACAATCTCACACCGGCGAAGGAGGAGATCGCGCTTACCACCAATCCGGAAGGCATCAAAGGCGATGTCCACGACGCCGTCAAGGGCGCGGATGTGTTCATTGGCTTATCGATAGCTAACCTCCTCAGCGCGGACGACATCCGCGAGATGAACAAGAACGCGGTCGTGCTGCCGATGGCTAACCCAGATCCCGAAATAATGCCGGATGAGGCATTCCGCGGCGGCGCAGCCGTCGTTGGTACGGGCAGAAGCGACTTGCCCAACCAGATCAACAATGTCCTTGCATTTCCGGGCATCCTGCGCGGTGCTCTCGATGTCCGCGCCGAGCGCATCACTACTCGCATGAAAGTAGCCGCCGGCTTCGCCATCTCAGACCTCGTGCCTGAGCCAACCCCTGACGAAATCATACCTTATGCGCTGAACACTGACGTCGTGCCTGCTGTTGCCAAAGCAGTGGGCAACGCGTGGCAGCAAGAAACAGCAGAACAAAGCCAATAACGTCCAAATCGAAGAATGTCATACAGAGGAGAAACCTATGGCAAGCACAGAAAGCAGAGTTAGCTACACCGGCGTCGAGGGCGCCGAGGACCTGCTAACGCCCGACTTCTTAAATTATATTGTCGAAGCCTACGACAAGTTCGCCAACCGCGTTCAGGAAGTGCGTGACAAACGAGAGGCCCTTCTCCGCAAGGCGCTCGACGAAGGGGTTATGCCAACGTTCCTGCCCGACACAAGGTCAGGCGACGAGTGGCAGGTGCCCGAAGTCCCCGACGAC
>JAGGDZ010000486.1 GCA_024648655.1 Chloroflexota bacterium
CGGTGGCGGCGCAGCACCGCCTCTCCCAGGGGCTGGAGGTTGTGGCGCCGGACCCGGATCTCAACCACGCGGCGAACTTCCTTCACATGCTGCGCGGCGAGCGCCCCGACGCTGAGTCACTGGACGCCTTCGACCGCATCCACATATGCTACATTGAGCACGAAATGCCGAACTCCACCTTCGCGGCACGAGTCATCGCATCTACGCTGTCCGACATGTACGGCGCGATGGTCGGCGCGGTCGCGTCCCTTAAGGGACCTTTGCACGGCGGCGCGAACGAAGCGGCGATCGAATTTCTGATGGACATCAACGGCAAGGGCGGGCCCGACCATGCAGAGCCTTATACCATGGGCAAGCTTGAGCGCCGCGAGCGCATCATGGGCTTCGGGCACCGCGTCTATATGCGAAAGTATGACCCGCGCGCCCGCTTCCTCATGGACTACATCCCCAAGCTGGCGGAACGCATCCCCGAAGGTCCGGATCTGTCCTCCATATACTCGACCGTGGAGCAGGTCATGTACCGTGAAAAAGGCTTGTACCCCAATACCGACTATCCCATTGGGCTGCTCTACTACCTGCTGGGCATTCCCATCCCTCTCTACACACCCATATTCCTCGCGTCTCGCACCGCGGGCAATGTTGCCCATGTGCTTGAACAGCACGACGACAACCGCCTCTTCCGCCCCCGCGTCATCTACGGCGGCGGGCGAGGTTTAACCCCGCCCACAAGCCCGATTTCGCCGCTGTAACCGACGTCGATGGACAGGATGGATAGGATTTGGTCCCTCACATTTCCGTCATCCCCATCCTGTCCATCTTGTTAGATAAGCCCATCCCGCAAAATACTCCGCGCAATCACCAGCCGCTGTATCTCCGATGTCCCTTCGTATATCTCCGTTACCTTCGCGTCCCGGTAATACCGCTCCGCCGGTGTGGGCGCTAGATACCCAGACCCGCCGTGCATCTGCACCGACTTGTCCGCTGCCTCCACCGCCACGCGAGAGGCGAACAGCTTCGCCATCGACGCCTCCTTCACAATAGGCAGTCCCTCGTCCCGAAGCGTCGCCACTCGCATCACCAGCAGTCGCGCGGCGTCAATCTGCGTAGCCATGTCCGCTATCATCCACTGGATAGCCTGCAACTCCGCCAGCTTGCCTCCGAATGCTTCCCGCTGCTTCACATGATTCACCGCAGCCTCGTAAGCCGCCTGCGCTATACCCACGCACTGCGCCGCGATCGATATGCGGCTGGAGTTCAACACGTGCATCGTCTCTCGAAAGCCCTCTCCCTCCGCGCCCATGCGGTTCTCCTCAGACACTGCGCAGTTCTCGAACACCACCTCCGCGATCGAGGACGCACGCATCCCCATCTTGCCCTTCAGTGGATTTACGCTCAGTCCGTCGCTATCGCCCTCGAGTATCAGCGCGTTTATCCCCCGTGTCTTGAGATTGAGGTCGTGAGACGCCAGCACCACGAACACGGCAGCCTCCGGTGCGTTCGTGATGAATGTCTTGCTCCCGTTCATAAGGTAGCCGCCGTTCGAGCGAGTCACTGTTGTTCGCATTGCGCCGGCATCACTGCCGGAGCCCGGCTCAGTCAGCGCGAAAGATCCGATATGCTCGCCACTCGCCAGCTTTGGCAGGAATTGCCGCTTCTGCCCCTCCGTGCCCCACATGTTGATGAACTGGGCGCAAAGCGACAGGTGCGCGATATACGATGTGCTGGTCGCCGCGCACGCCCGCGCAATCTCTTCAACCACAATCGCCAGCTGCCGAAATGTCCCGCCGCTTCCGCCATACTCCTCATCGAGCGTCATCCCCAGCAAACCAAGCTGTGCCAATCCCCTGAAGTTGTCAAATGGGAATTCGCCGCTCTCGTCGTATCCTGCCGCGCGCGGTGCAATCTCGTTGTCCGCCAAATCACGCACCGTATTCTTCAGCAGCAGTTCATCTTCGCTCAAAATATATCCTGACATTCTCTCACCTCCGGATCCTATCCATCCCGTATAGCCTGTTAGCTCCGGTTAGCCTCCAGAGCCGCTCGCACCGCATCCAGCGCATTCCCCATCGACAGACCGCCTTGCGCCGCGCCACCGCTCTTGTATCCTCCGAACACCGCATACCCCGCGTTCAGCCAGAAGCAATCCACCCCCTCTAACCCCGCCTGCACAAGCCACGCGAGTTGATGCGACAGAGGCGAAAGCATTTCGCTTGACTCAGGATGCCTGAATATATTCCAACGCTCATCTACGAATCTGTCGAACAGCGCAGTGTCGCCGCTGCGCTCTACCGACTGCTGTCTGCTTATGGCATCGTATGCGTCCGCGAATAGCCTGACGCCCTCACCGCGCTGCGGCTGCACGCAGTCTATCAGCATCAGCGTGCCACCGTCTCCCATCCGTTTATGTGCTTCACTGAACAACTTGCGCTTGCCGTCATCGGTCAAGTGATGCACCACAAGAGAAGATACTACGCAGTCCGCGCCGTCCAATTCGCCCAGCCAGTCATCGCCTTCCAGCGCGAACTCCCGCACTTTGGCGCGTTCGCCGAAAGGTGTCAGCAGCGCCCCCGCATGTTCGCGCATCGAAGCAGAGCCGTCCAGCGCCAGAACGGACGCATTCGGGAATGCAGTCAGCGCCGCATATTCCAATACCCCTTCGCCGCAGCCCAAATCGACAATACGGAAGGCGTCATCACTGCCGAACGGTAGTAGGCACAACAGTGTCGCCAGCTGCTCCTCACGGCGCGGCACGGCAACTTCTGCAAGCGCCCGGTACACCGCCGAATCTTCCTCACCCCAGCCCAATTCCTCCTCGATCATCCAATCCTCTCTATCCTGTACATACGTCAGTCCAGCCTGAGCCGCACCGACAGAACCGGTGGAATGTCCTTATACTTCAGCCACCCGAACCTGTCATCCCCCGGAACATCCCGTGGGAATACCGGCTCCTCGACTCCGTCCACAATGAAACCTGCATTAAAGAATACCCTCAGCAGCGCGCTCAACGGTCTGTGAAAATAGTTCTGTGGCACCGGCTGACCGGCCATCGCCAACCCTTTATGCGTGTGCGGTTCGATGTACCGAGTAACGCGCACCGATAGGCGTTCGACAAGTTCGCCGTCCGTCTCTTCGCGTTCCATTATCTGCGTAAAGCCCTCAGTAGAATTGAAGCACGGGTGCATCACCGAGAACACAAAGCGCCCATTAGACTTCAGCAACCGTCTGACCGCTCTCGCGATTGGTTCGACGCTCGCGATGTCCATAAGCGCCATCGTGCACACCACGGCATCGAATTTCCCCTCGCCCAGCGCAAGCATCGCCGCCTCATCGGTCGCGTCAACCACGTCATAGCGCAGTCGTTTAGAATACTCTGCGCCCGCAGATGTTCGCTGCCGCGCATTCTCGATCATGCGGGGCGCTGCGTCCACCGCCACCACATTACCGCCCAGCGAAGCCATCTTCCGGGCGAACTGCCCGTTCCCGCACCCAACATCAAGAACTCGCTCGCCCACTCTCAGAGTAAGCAAGTCCAACTGCGTAGGCTCGATCAGGAACTTGTGAAACGCATTGCCTTCACCCATCCCCTCATCCCAGAAGTCGGCGTTCCGATTCCAGATCTCGACGGTCTCCTCACCAAGTTTCGCAAAATCAACCATCTCTACCTCCGTCCCCGAATTATACTGCACCCCGCTTATCGAGGTATTCTCTGCGCGTGTCAGTCTTCATATTAGTCGTTCCTGTACAGGCAGGAATTCAGAAGCCGTCGCTTACAGTCTGGGCTAATTCTGCATTCATGAAATCGTCCCCTATATTACACAATTACACATTCGGCTTGACACTTCATGCCCACCCTGAATACAATGAACACAAGTTCTGTGTACTCCAAATGCATCAGCATAACCGATGTTATAGATGGCAGTTTCGACTCTCTCCAAAATTGAATGCAGTGATTACCGCGACTTCCTGCAATCCCTAGACAGGAATTCCGTTGACCTCGCGCTCACCGACCCACCCTACGCCGTCAGCCGAAA
>JAGGDZ010000253.1 GCA_024648655.1 Chloroflexota bacterium
GGAGCGCCTGCATCCGTACCGTCAACAACGTCGGCTACGGCTTCATAGAAGCCCCCGGCATCCGGACATAACGATTACATAACAACTATCCCGTATATCCTGTCCATCGCGTTAGTTCAACCCCGGAGCAGGAAACCGCGCGCACAGTTCTATGGCTTCGTCCCGCACCTCGCTCTTTACCGCGTCGCTTCCGATATCCCCAAGCACCCTTAAGATAAGATTGCCTACCCGGCGAGATTCCACCACTCCCATGCCACGGCTTGTAATGGAAGGCGTGCCCAGCCGCAGACCGCTTGCGGTGCGAGGCGGCTTCCGATCGAACGGGATAGCGTTCCTGTTCACGACAATGTTCGCCTCGCCTAGCGCTTCCTCCGCCTGCCGTCCGGTAATATCGACCGGTGTCAGGTCCACGAGCACGATATGGTTGTCAGTGCCGCCGGACACCAGCCTCAACCCGCCCGCTCGCAGCTCGTCCGCGAGCGCAGCCGCATTCGCGCGAATCCTCTTCTGATACTCCACAAATTCCGGCTTCATCGCCTCGCCGAACGCCACCGCCTTCGCCGCGATGATATGCTCGAGCGGCCCACCCTGCATGTTCGGAAACACCGCACTGTTAATCGCCCGCCTGTGCCCCCCATCGCAGAGTATCATCCCACCCCTCGGACCGCGCAGTGTCTTGTGTGTCGTTGTTGTCACAATCTGCGCGTGCGGCACCGGGGAAGGATGTTCGTCGGCAGCCACCAGCCCCGCGATGTGCGCCATATCGACCATCAGTTTCGCGCCTACCTCGTCCGCTATGCTCCGAAAGCGCGGAAAATCGATTATCCGAGTGTACGCGCTCGCGCCGGTAACGATAAGATTCGGACGATGCTCCCTCGCAAGCCGCTCTACCTCATCGTAGTCTATCGTCTCAACCTCAGGATCAACGCCGTACTGCACGACGTCGTACAGTTTAGCCGAGAAGTTCACGGAAGCCCCATGCGTCAGATGCCCACCCTGGTCAAGGCTCATCCCCATAATCGTATCGCCCGGCTGAATCGTAGCGAAGTACGCCGCCATATTCGCCTGCGCTCCGCTGTGTGGCTGAACATTCGCGTGATCCGCGCCGAACAGTTTCTTAGCGCGGCTGATAGCCAGGCTCTCTGCAACATCCACGAATTCGCAGCCGCCATAGTAGCGGCGACCCGGATAACCTTCGGCGTACTTGTTCGTTAACACAGATCCCTGAGCCTCAAGCACAGCCTCGCTCGCAAAGTTCTCTGACGCAATCAGGTTGATATTGCTGCGCTGCCGCTCAATCTCGCTCTCAATCGCCCGCCCAATCTCAGGGTCCTGCTGCATCAGTGAATTCATGCCCGTTCTCCTTCAATCACAATGT
>JAGGDZ010000273.1 GCA_024648655.1 Chloroflexota bacterium
GTCGCCGGCGCGGGGACTTCCGTAGTGTTGGAGAACGGCAACATCAAGTCGGCGCGCGTTGCCCTCGCCGCCGTTGCGCCTACACCTCTTTATGTTTCAGAGATAGGCGATGCCATAGCGGGCAAGCCCGCGAACGAAGAGACTTTGGCGCAGGCGGGACAGATGGCAAAGGACGCGGCGCGTCCCATCACGGACATGCGCGGCACAGTCGAATACAGAAAGCACCTGTGCGATGTGCTCACGAGGCGCTCGCTTCAGATAGCAATTGACCGAGCTAAGGAGAATGCTTAATGCCCGGAAAGACTTATGTACAGACCAGAATCAACGGCGAACACGTGGACTTCCTCGCGGAGCCGCGTCAGAGTCTGCTCGAATGCCTGCGTGATGTCATCGGCCTGACCGGCTCCAAGGAAGGCTGCAATGACGGCAACTGCGGCGCCTGCACGGTTGAGATGGACGGAAGAATCGTCACGTCCTGCCTTGTTCTTGGCGTTGAGGCTGAGGGCAGCGACATTACGACTATCGAAGGTATTGCACAGGGCAGTGAACTTCATCCCGTGCAGCAAGCGTTTTTGGAGAATGCAGCGCTGCAATGCGGTATTTGCACGCCCGGTTTCATCGTGGCGACCAAGGCGCTTCTCGACCACAACCCAGACCCGACTGAACACGAGATCCGCTTCTGGCTGGCGAACAACCTCTGTCGCTGCACAGGCTACGATAAGATCGTGCGAGCGGTGCAGGACGCGGCAGCCCGGATGCAGGAGGTGAGCGCATGACGACAACCGAATACGAAAGCAATGTAATTCTGTCCAACGTCGAATACAATGTCGTCGGCACGCGACCCATTCGACACGACGGAGCGGACAAGGTAACGGGGCGCGCGCTGTACGGCGCAGACTTCGACACGGCTGGGCTGCTTCACGGCAAGGTGCTGCGAAGCCCGCATGCGCACGCAAACATCAAGTCGATAGACACGAGCAAGGCGGATGCGCTGCCGGGCGTGTATGCTACGGTTACATTTGCCGACTTTCCTCAGGTCGAAGACGCTTCCGTGGACATGGTGGAAGAGGTTACGACACTTCACGACTTGCAGGCGAACATACTGGCGCGACACAAGGCTCTGTACAAGGGGCATGCGGTCGCGGCAGTCGCGGCGACGAATCCGCACATCGCCGAGGAAGCGGTCAAGCTGATCGAAGTGGAATACGAGGTGCTTCCGTCGGTGATGACCGCCCCGCAGGCAATGGCGGACGACGCTCCTATTCTTCATGAGAGCATGAGGACTACCGAGCTTGGCACGACGATAGACGACAAGCTGACTAATGTTGCCGATCACTTCCAGCATGTCAAGGGCGACATCGATAAGGGCTTTGCCGAGGCAGACGTTATTGTCGAGCGCGAGTTCAACACGGTAACGGTGCACCAGGGCTACATCGAGCCTCACGCGGCGAGCGCTGTCTGGAATCCGGATGGCAGGCTGCATATCTGGTGCAGCACGCAGGGGGCGTTTCCTGCGCGTGACGCCACGGCGGAGGTCTTGCACCTGCCTGTATCTCAGGTACGTGTTACGCCGATGGAGATCGGCGGTGGTTTCGGCGGCAAGATTCCAGTGTACCTGGAGCCGGTCGCCGCGCTGCTCTCCAAGAAGAGTGGCAGAGCTGTAAAGCTGGTGATGAGCCGAGCAGATGTGTTTGAGGCTTCAGGCCCGACGTGCGGCTCTAATATGAAGGTAAAGATTGGCGCTAAGAACGACGGCACCATCACCGCAATGCAGGCGTACCTTGCGTTTGAAGCGGGTGCGTATGCCGGTTCGCCGGTGGGCGCGGGCGCGATGTGCGTGTTCGCCGCCTACGATGTGGAGAACGCTGTGGTTGACGGCTACGATGTGGTCGTGAATAAGCCTAAGACGGCTGCATACCGCGCGCCGGGGGCGCCGAACGCCGCGTTCGCCGCCGAACAGGTGGTGGACGAGGTAGCGCAGGCGATAGGGATGGACCCGCTTGACTTCCGCATGAAGAACGCATCCACGGAAGGCACCCGCAGGCCGGACGGCACGGTCTTCCCGCGCATCGGCTGTATTGAGGTGCTGGAGGCGATGAAGAACCACCCCCACTATAACGCACCCCTGGGTGAGAACGAGGGACGCGGAGTGGCTATCGGATACTGGTTCAATGTGGGCTTCGAGTCGGCCGTTAACATTGCCGTCAACGGGGATGGCACGATTACGCTGGTCGAAGGCTCAACCGACATCGGCGGCAGCCGTGCATCCATCGCTATGCAGGCGGCGGAAGTGCTCGGCATACCTGCCGAAAGTGTCCGCCCGTCAGTCGTGGACACCGACTCAGTAGGCTTCACTGCCGTGACGGGTGGCAGCCGCACGACATACGCCACAGGCTGGGCGGCTTATGATGCTGCTCAGGATGTGAAGGCGAAGATGATAGAGCGCGCCGCGACTATTTGGGATGTTGACGCCGACTCCATTGAGTTGAAGGACGGCGTGTTCCAATCTGCGTCCGACCCTGAACTGAACATGAGCTTCAAGGACCTCGCAGGTCAACTCGCAGGCACGGGTGGGCCAATCGTCGGAACGGCGAGCCGAAACGCAGGCGGCATGGGCGTTGGCGGAGGATCGTTCGCGGGCAACATCGTTGACGTGAAGGTTGACCCGCAGACCGGCAAGACGGATGTTACACGCTTCACATGCGTACAGGACGCAGGCAAGGCGATCCACCCAAGCTATGTCGAAGGACAGATGCAGGGCGGCAGCGTACAGGGCATCGGCTGGGCGCTGAATGAAGAGTATTACATGAATGATGACGGCATTATGGCGAACTCGACGCTGCTGGACTATCGCATGCCCACCAGCCTCGACCTGCCTATGATCGACACGGTAATCGTGGAAGTGCCGAGCGACCATCCCTTCGGAGTGCGAGGCGTGGGCGAGGCAAACATCGTGCCCCCGACCCCGGCGATCGCGAACGCAATCCAGAACGCGACGGGCATCCGTATGGATCGGCTTCCGATGAGTCCCGTGGCGATAATGGAGGAGTCCTGGAAGCAGAGCTAACGCTATGGCAACTGTGTTCATACCCTCTCTGATGCAGACCCTGACCGGCGGGGAAAAACAGGTGCGCGTGGAAGGTTCCACTGTGCGCCAGATCATCAATAACCTGGACGGAATGTATCCGGGCTTCAAGGATAGGCTCGTCGAAGACGACCGAGTGAAGCCGAACATTTCGGTTGCGGTTGATGGTGAGGTTACGCCGCTTGGGATGATCGAGAGGGTGAACGAAGACAGCGAGGTGCATTTTCTGCCCGCCATTGGTGGCGGAGCCTAGCACCACTTATTGCTGCAAGCAGAGGCAAATATGGACGGGCCGATGACACCAAGATTAGGTGTGTCGGCCCGTTCTGCTTGCTTGATGGGTGGTATATTGTAATGACAGAAAGATGCACACTGAAGAGTGTTGACACTAGGGACATTCGATAGACTGCGAAAGGATGCCATCCTACGGACGAACTACGGTTGAAGCGTTCGTAACGGGCGAAAACCGAATTAGGGGCTTCGAGTTTCTGGTTTATACAGGCTCCAATTTTATGGGCTTGCCGCTTGAGGATATAGAGGCGCTCGGGCCATACAAGATTCCGGATGGTGGATACAGGTGATGACCGGGCTGGGAGTGATGGAGAGCGATACTTACTCGGAATCAGTGCGAATTGGAGACGACCGTGCGCCGGCAGCAGTAATAGTGTCTCCTATACCTCTGATTGGCTTTGAATTACTGCGAAGTCTTCGAATGAAGGTGAATCCGGTTACACAGCAATTGGAGAAAATCCCAGAAGGAGAAGGATTACCTCCGTTCCTTTTGCTTTGACGGTTGATAATACTGAGAAAATCCCCAATAAAAGGAGTAAAGGAATGGCAAAGAAAGAGATCAAGGGCGTCATAGTTCCCATATTGACGCCGCTGAAGTCGGACGAGAGTGTGGATGTGGTGTCGCTGCGGCGGTTGGTGAACTATCTTATCGATAACGGTGTGCATGGGATATGGGTATCCGGCACGACCGGCGAGTTCGCTAACCTGTCAGACAGAGAGAGGCTTGTGAGCATGGACGCGGTAGTTGACGAGGTTGACGGGCGTGTGCCGATAATCGGCAACGTGTCAGGTGCGAGTACACAGCTGTCCATCAACATGGCGTTGGAAGTGCAAGAAATGGGCATGGACGGCGTTGCGGTAACTCCGCCGTACTATTATCCGAACGCTCAGGATGAGGTGCTCGACCACTACCGGCACATAAGCGCTCGGGTTGGGACGCCGCTATGGGTGTACAACATTCCGCAGACGGTGAAGACAGCAGTTGCGCCGGGCACGATTGCCACACTAGCCGGTGAAGGGGCGGTAGTCGGGGTGAAAGACAGCTCGGGCGCGGGTGAACTTCTCGCCCAGCTGAATGTGCTTTGCGAGCAGGGTGAAATATCTCTGCTGCGATTCTTGGGCACGGCGTTTCGCATCACGACGGCGGGTTCGGTTGGCGTTCAGGGCGTGATTCCGGGAATAGCCAACCTCATTCCCGCCGCGGCGTCTGCCGGCTGGGAGGCGGGAGAAGCGGGCGACGCAGATACCGTCCGCAAGAGCAACGCGACCATAATGGCGGCCGGCAAGATTGCCGGGCTTGCGAAGGGCGGCGGCGCGAATGCCGCGAGCTTTGCCGGGATGAAGTCTGCTCTGAAGCACATGGGCGTCATCGACGACGACACGGTGTCGCGTCCACTGCGCCCGTTGACCGACGAGGAGAAGAAAGGGATTCCGGCGATACTCGAGGAGTTGGAGTTGGTTTAGGGTAAAGCGGCTTCAGATTGTGGCGCTTGCTATAATGAAGCATGCGCCGCAAATAGCCAACCCGCAACACCCAACCCGCAACACCCAACCTTGGATCAATCTTCGGAAATCAATACGTGAAGTGAGGATGCCGATAGTCATGGCGAAAATAGAAGCGAAGTCGGATACGAAACCAACAGCAAGTCGTGATGTCAACGGCGCGCAGAAGCCGACGAAAGAGCGAAAGAAGTTGCCGCCTGCGCAGTCCTACGCTGTTAAACGTGGGTTCGCATAGTAATAGTGGAAAGACTAGAGAGTGCGCTGAATGTAGGTTGTAAAATCGCTAAACAGTACACCGAAGCTTAGAGTAACCACGAAGGAAATCTCCATCCAAAGGAAGAATATACCCTTCCCCAACTCGTCTGATTTCCTATCGAGTATCGTATTGTTCCGGTTATAAGCATCAGTAAGAGTTTCCGCAGCCCATTCTACAAGCTGTTCATCGCTGTGTTGTGCATCTGCGGTAAGCTCTCGGAGTTTTTGGGGATGGGCGCCCACATGCCATGTTGCTACGTACACTGTCTTCATTGAATAGAAGACCGAGAGAATAAAGGAAATGGCAACCGCAATTGCAAACATCCACGGGATAACATCTACATAACTGAATTCCTGCTTCAATTCAGCCAAAATCAACCAAGTTACACCCAGAAGAGCCAAGTTCAAAGTCATGAAACTCATCGCAATTGTTCTAACGTATTTCAATCGTTCATTCTGCTCTAGTAGCTGCGACTGAGCGAAGTTGTAAAGGAACTCAAACCTATCCACTGACAGCCTCTATTGGTCATTTTCAATAGTTAAATCGAATTATAAAGATACTGTATATATTATAGCATAGTCGGATTTTCCGATAGTGCAAGGAAGTGAATTGACAGAGCCTACAGAGCATTGTGTAAGAGTTAATGGCATTCGCCTTTGTTATGTGGATTGGGGCGGCGGCGGACCGGCGCTGTTGCTGTTCCATGGCGATATGCGGACGAGCAGAAGCTGGGACGCAGTGTCGCGCAGACTTACGGCAGACTACCGTGTCATCGCACTGGACGCTCGCGGGCATGGCGACAGCGACTGGACACCGCGCGGCTATCGCTTCGCGGAACGCGTGGACGACCTCGCAGTATTCTGTAAGACACTGGAGCTGCAAGGGGCAATTGGCGTGGCGCACTCTACCGGTGGTGTGGTGATGGCGCTGTGCGCGCAGAAGTATCCGGGCATGTTCTCGCGGCTGGCGCTGATGGAGCCGATGGTGGTTGTGGACGAGCGCTTTCACAAGATGGTGGCGGGCAGAGAGCATGCGGAGCGCAGCACATGGAAGAGCCGTGAAGCGCTGCACGACTACTTGAAACAACACCCCGCAACATCTAACTGGCATCCGGAAGTGCTGCGTGATGTGGTAGCGCAAGAGGCGTACCGACGCGAGGACGGGCTGTACGACATGAAGTGGTCGTCTGCCACTTTCAACTGGAAGGACCGCGACGGCGACCATGTTGATCTGAAGCCTGTGTTCGCAGAACTTGGCTTGCCGATTCTGTTCATTCGGAGCAGTGGACACCGCACTCGAATCAAGGAATTGAACGAAGTGCAAGACGGCATACCTGACTTCCATCGCCTGACAATCGAGAATACGGGGCACAATATGTACATGGAGCGACCGGACACGATTGCGGATGCGCTGAAGGCGTTCGCCGCAGGAGAGGCACTGCAACCTGCTCTGTAAACCGATACTACCCACACCAAAATCCATTTGAATCCATTTGAGTTTTCCAGAAGGAGAGAAAGTTGAAAGTTACTGCTATCGAAGTCTTTCCCGTGAAGTCGCTGGGCAGGCCCTGGCTGTATTGCGCGGTGCGAACGGACGAAGGAATCACCGGCTACTCGGAGTTCGGAGTGGGCGACTTGGCTAAGGGCTTGACGGGACTTGTAGATGACCTGTCGCGGCATATCATCGGCAAGGACCCGCGAAGTGTTGAGCAGCACTACACGAACATGGTGCGCTCATCACGGTCGGCTTACGGTGGCGCGACATGGATGGCAATCGCCGGCATCGAGTTGGCGCTCTGGGATGTGAAGGGCAAGGCGATGGGTGTTCCGGTGCATGAACTCGTCGGCGGTCCTACGCGGACCGAGCAGAAGGTGTATTGGTCGCATCTCGTGTCTTTCCAGTCCACTAACTACAAGGCGCTGGGCAGGGAGCCTCTACGCAACTACGACGACATCAAAGCCCTGATGCGGATGGCGTTGGACGCGGGCTATGATACGGTAAAGACGAACATCCAGATTCCGGGCGAGCCGTTCCGCACGATAAGCCAGGGTACGGCGGGGCCGCACGACCAGGTTATGGAACGCGCGCTGCGGAAGGCGGCCGTAACGCAGATAGCGGCGATGCGCGAGGAGGCGGGGCCGGATGCGAGCATCTGTCTCGACGTGAATGTGAACTTCAAGGCGGAGGCGCAGATACGGCTGGGGCAGGCGCTAGAACCTTATGACTTGATGTGGATGGAGATTGACAACCTGGATGCTGAGAGCCTGCGGATGGTGAAAGACGCCACGCGCACGCCAATATGCTCCGGCGAGCAGAAGCTTGGCCCGCTGAACTACCTTGAACTCTTGCAGAACCGCTCGATGGACTTCATGAAGCTGGACGTGCAGTGGCAGGGATTCATTCCGGCTAGACGGGCGGCGAATATGGCGGAGCTGTTCGACATCAACGTGGCGCCGCATAACTACAACAGCCATCTGTCGAATTTCCAGACGATGAACCTGTGCGCCTCCGTGAACAATGTGCGGATAAGCGAGAGCGACCCTGTGCAGGCGCCGTGGCGCGAAGAGCTGTTCACTGTGCTGCCGGAGGTCAACAACGGCATGATGAAGATACCGACCGGCGCCGGCTGGGGCACGGACCTGCGGGAGGACATGGCGAAGAAGTACGCGTGGACGGGGTAGGGAAAGCGGTGTTCCATAAGTCAGTTGATCAGATGTGGTCGGGGTGCTGAGCATCTACGCTTTGAGTCTCTAAATTCATTAGTCGAGCGAGGACATAAGGATAATGACTATATGTTAGTTGCTCGTTCGTCACCCAACGGGCAATTGATGTACTTCTTCAACGCGACGTTAGGCAGATATTGGCTTACAGGTCCAAAAGGAGGAGAAGGTAGAGTCGTTGCTCGTGCAGCGGGAGAAGCGGGAAAGTGGTATGTACGTGAAATGAAGAAGAACTTTGGCTGTGCGATTGCAGTGATAGCCATAACCACGCCCTTTATCGCCTGAACAGGTGCCGTCTTGCTTTGGGCATTATCATAATGTCTAATCTTCACACAGGAGGCGCACCTAATTGTGGATGCGCCTCTATATGTGCATTCACGCAATCTCAACCCTAAAACACAACCTTGCCAGACTCAGCACTACGCCAGACTCAGCACTACGCTCACTAAGATGCCAATTATGCCGACCAGGGTGCCCAACGCCTACGGCATATCATTAAAGCGAGTCAGTCGCACTTCCAAGTCCTCGATGTCCACCTTCAAAATTGCCACATCCACCTTGGTCGCCAGATGCGGCAAGGTTGCTTCAACCCTTGCTATGCGTTCTTCCGTGCTCTCTATAAGCATCGCTGCTTATCAAGATCAAGGGTTAATGTCATTGTAGCACCCTACCGCGCCGGCACCTTGTAGCCCGCAGTCTGCACCTCTGACAGGCTGTTCTCATCCCACGGGTGGGCAAGCGCCACTTCTTCGTTGATGTCCGCGCCCCAGCCGGGTGCGGTAGGGACGGTCATGTAACCGTCGATTATCTCAGGGACATTTGTGGTCAGTTCATCCTTCCACGGGATATCATCGATGTCTATCTCCATGATGCGGACATTCGGCAGGGTGGCGCAGAGGCTCGCGCTGACGAAGCTGGACAGGTGGCTGTAGTAGTTGTGGGGCGCGACGTTGTGCTGGTAAACCTCTGCGAGGTCGCCGACCTTCTTGGACTGGCTGAAACCGTTCCAGGGCACGTCTATCATGAACATATCCGCGGAGTGGTTCTCGAAGTACGGGATGAAGTCGCGCATGTAGAAAAGGTTCTC
>JAGGDZ010000313.1 GCA_024648655.1 Chloroflexota bacterium
GCGGCGAAACGAGTTCGGCGCAATCGGCAGGCTGCTCGACCGCGGCGCGATGGGCATCGTGGTGCCGATGGTCAATTCGGTCGAGGAAGCGGAAGCGGCGGCTGAGGCAGTTCGCTATCTGCCGGTTGGCGGGCGCTCTGCAGGAGCGTTCGGCACCGGTTTCCTAGGCGGTAACTACATGGAATGGGCAAATGACGAAATCTTTCTCGCTATCCAAATCGAGACGGTCAGGGCTGCCGAGATAGCAGAAGACATACTCTCCGTCGAAGGCATAGACGGCTGCTGGATAGGCCCCGGCGACCTCAGCTACTCCATGGGAGTTGACCTATCAGACCCCGCAGGCTGGCAAGCGCACGACGACCTTATCGTGCAGGTATTTGAGGCAACCAAGCGCGCCGGCAAAATTCCCGGCATCTACACGCCGAGCGCGTCCGAGGCACTCCGCCGTGTGGAGCAGGGCGGCATATTCCTCACCGCCGGTGGCGACGGTCCATGGGTTGTGGAGGGCGCGCTTAACACCCTTAAAGAGCTTGGACGAGTCTAAACAGGATGTACAGGATGGGATGTCGCCGGAATTGACAACGGCTACCTTCACTCATATAGTCAGCACGAATAAAATGACAATATGACGGACTGAAACACTGACAGACTAAGAGGTGCAACATGAAGATTACCGACATCAAGGTCAACCAATTACGCAGCTTCTTGACGCCTGATGAACATTCATTCGTAGGGCAAGGCGGACGCCTCATCGTGCGCGTCTATACGGACGAAGGAATCGTTGGCATCGCCGAAGGCTCGCGCGGGCTGGACATCTTCCAAGCATACATTGACAGTATGATCAAGCCTCTGCTCATCGGAGAGAACCCGCTGCAACCAAGGCAAATCTGGGAGACTCTCGCGCTTGGTACCGGTCAGCAGGCAACTCGCATACCGCCCCAGATTGCGGGCGCGATAGACATCTGCTGCTGGGACATCATGGGCAAGGCGGCAGGGCTTCCCGTCTATGCGATGCTCGGAGGCGCGCGCCGAACCGAGATCCCGCTGTACTGGAGCCGGGGCAACGGCTGGCGCAAGTCCCCCGGCGAAATGCTCGAAGAGGTGCAGGAGGGCTACGAAAAGGGATTCCGCGCCTTCAAGGTCCGCATGGACTGGCGCGACTACCGCCAGGACAGCAACCCACGAAACGACTTCGAGATATTCAAGGCCGTTAAAGAATGGCTGCCGGACGACGTGCCCGTCGGCTTCGACGCCAACAACGGCTACTCCGTGCCCACCGCGATCCAGCAGGGTAGAAAGCTTGAGGAAATCGGAGTCGCGCACTTCGAGGAGCCGCTGCCGCAATACGACCTGCGCGGCTTGCGCCAAGTTGTGGACGCACTTGACTGCGCCGTATCCACCGGGGAGCAGGAGACATCGGCATGGCGCTTCCGCGACCTGATAGACCTCTCCAACCCGGACATCCTTCAGCCGGACATTCTCAACGTTGGAGGGCTGTCCGAAATCGTCAGAGTGTACGAAATGGCAGTTTCCGATAACAAAGTCATCATGCCGCACAGCCCCAACGTGGGCGTCAACTCTGTTGCCAGCCTGCACGCATACAGCACCGTAACTAACGCCGTCCGCCCGCATGAGTTCTCTGAGGAGTTCACAGGACCCGCCGAGCGCGTAGCATCCTTGTTCGTTGACCCAATCATACCGGAGAATGGCGTCATCAAACTCCCTGACCGCCCCGGCTTCGGCCTTGAATTCGACGAAGCCGAACTCGAAAAGGCAATCATCGCGTAACCACCGCTTTGGTCAGCCTCCGATCAGAGAGAGTTAGGGTGGGGACGACCCTCCCCACCCTGCACATCCTGTTTGAATTAGCTCACCATCCGAATGCGGTGATTTTCGCTGTCTGCGATGTACATCGCGTCATCGCCATCCACGACCACGCCGTGCGGCCTTGCTAGTCCCGCGCCCACCGCTGGCCCACCATCGCCGTCCGGCCCCTGATGCCCACCCGCAACGGTTGTGATGATACCAGTCGCCGCTTCATATTTGCGAATGGCATGGTTCTCGGTATCCACGATGAGCACATTCCCTTCGGCGTCACAGCGTATCGCCTTCGGTCCGTTGAACTCGCACTCGATTGCAGGCCCACCGTCACCCGTATAACCCTGCGCTCCCGTACCCGCAACGGTCGTGATGGTTCCGTTCGCGTCTATGCGCCGAAGCGTGTTACCCTCACGCTCGCACACATAAGTATTGCCCCTACCGTCCACACACACTGCGCGTGCGCCGAATATCCCCGCCTCGCTAGCCAAGCCACCGTCGCCGGTGTGCTCTTTCTCACCCGTGCCGGCGAATGTGCTTATCACACCACTTGCGATGTCCAGTCTTCGTATGCGCTGGTCTTGCACATCCGCTATCAGCAGTCCGCCCCTGCCGTCCAAAACGCAATCGTTCGGCTCGCGCATCTGCGCCTGTGCTGCGGGTCCTCCGTCCCCGCTGAATCCAGACGTAGCATTGCCTGCTACCGTGCTTATGACGCCCGTGGCAGCATCAACCTTGCGAATCGAGGGATTGAATCGCTGCAAGATGTACACATTGCCGTTCGCATCAACCTGAATGGCGTAAATCTCATCAATCTTTGCTTCGGTGGCAGGTCCACCGTCACCGGTATGTCCTGCTTCGCCCGTTCCCGCAAAGGTCGTCAGCTCGCCGGATTGCACATCCAGCCTCCGGATAGCGTAGTTGAAACAGTCCGCAATATATAGCCAGCGATACGCCGGATCAAACTCCACATGAAATGGATTATCCATCGTGGCGGCGGTAGCAGGCCCACCGTCGCCGCTATATCCCTGCTCGCCATTGCCCGCGATACTCGAAATAGTTGTGGTCATTGTAATTGAATCTCCTTGTCGGACTTAGATGCTAGAGTTGATGCGCCCACCAGGGCTTTCGCCGTGTCCGGAACATCGCATCAGCAAGCTGCACCGCCTCCGGAGAGACCACTTCTGCGCGTGAAGCATGTTCCAGCGTGCTGAACGACACGCCATCCAGATACGCGGCGCCGAGATCAGCAACCGAAAGCGTGATGTCCGGCTTGGCGGTGGTTGCAGCGCAGCGCGCTCCTTCCGTTCCACCCTCTAGCTCATATCGTCCCTCGTTCCATGAGCAGAACTCATCCCGCACTTCAAGTACGATCCGTCCCTCTCTGGTATAGGTGCGCGCCTCGAGCGCCTTTTGTACGTCAAGAATTCGCAGCCACATTCCATCACGCAAACTGCGCTGCAACCTGCGTGGGTCGGCAAGCATCCAGGGCAGCGGGTCATCCACAGGACGGTCGTCGCACTCGATCGTCGTCCTGAGGTCGATACCGAAGCAGAAACGCCACAGCGCGGCATGCGCCGCATCGCTGCCCGCCATCAAGTCGATCACCTTTACCGTACGTCCGTGCAGCCTGTAGATTACATAGCCGTCTATCTCGCCACCTTCTTCGTACACCACGAAGTGGAACGCACTCCCCCCTCTTCTCTCGTGCTCGAAGTCCGCGAGAAACTCTGCCCAGTGGTCAGGGTGCAGCGCGACAAAGGCGGGCCTGTCGGTGCATACGCGCACGGCGACCGAAGGCAGTAACTCCGCTGCATCATCCTTGTCAATGAAGCGAAGCCTTCCGGGCGATTCAGGCGCGTATGCAAGATCAGTGTGCCGTCTGTCAATGCTCCAGCTCTCGATCAACGAGGCAATTCCAAACCCGTATCGCCCGTAGATGATACTCTCCGACGCACCTAGGATTGAGAATATCTCGCCGTTGTCATACGCTTTCCGCAGGTGCGTGTCCATCATCCGCGTCAGAATGCCGCGCCTGCGGTGCGTCGGCAACACCGTAACACCCGCTACTACGGCTGTGGCAGCGCTTCGGCCCTCAGGTATGTTCATCTGCATCGGATACACAACCGCAGTGCCTACAATCTCGTCACCGTCAAGGGCAGCGAGCGACCGCGAGTTCCTTAAAGTGCGCGCGCTGACCTTGACGTCATCATCGGTCATCGTAGATCCGAAGCCGACTGCCATCGTCCTGAGAAATGCGGGACGCTCGATCTCTCCGATAAAGCGCAAGTCTGTGTCAGCCATGATTCAACTCCGTAGCAACCGCGTGTAATTTCCGTCAACCGATGCCAATAAGACTCTACTGATCAACCACCGAACCATCCCGGTGCAGCCGCACATTTATCTGCCCGTAGGTCTTGGGCGGTGCCTTTTCCTGCGCGTCGTCCGCAATCTCGATGCCAATGCCTGGCGCGTCCGGGATAATCAGAAAGCCATCCTCAACGGCAATCGGCTCTTTGACCATCACGTTCTTCGGAAAGTCGTGCTCACCGGTCGGATACTCCTGTATGGCAAAGTTCGGTGCACACGCCGCTATTTGCAGGCATGCAGCCGTGCTGATTGGCCCCAACGGGTTGTGTGGCACGACTCCAACGTAGCTCGCCTCAGCAAGCGCCGCGATCTTCTTCGTGTGTGTGATGCCGCCCGCAAGGCATACGTCCGGGCGAACGTACTGCACCGCGCCGCGCTTCAGCAGCATGTCGAACTCATGCATAGTTTGGAACCTCTCTCCCGTAGCGATTGGCACTGTTATTTGGTTCGCCACAAGTCCCATTGCATCATAATGCTCCGGCAGGATGGGGTCTTCATAGAACATCGGGTGGAACTCTGCGATGCCCTGTGCCAGCACCACCGCCTCCGCAGGAGTCAGTCTGCGGTGAATCTCGATGCACAGGTCAACATCGTTGCCCGCTGCCTCACGATACAATCGCACGGCATCTATCGCGTCCGCCATCTTGTCGGAGTGCGACTTATAGTACGGCACTGAGCGGTCTTCATCGAGAAATGGTGTCAGATGACCGACGGCAGTGAATCCTGCTTCCTTTGCCGCCTTCACACCGGACACAAGCTCCTCGCGCGTCGAGCCGAACACATGGTAATAGACGCGCGCTCTGTCTCGTACTTTGCCGCCGAGAAGCTGATAGACCGGCACACCAAAGTGCTTGCCTGCGATGTCCCACAGCGCAATATCCAGCGCACTGATGCCTGCCATAATCGCCGCGCCCCGGAAGTGCCCCGTTCGATACATCGTCTGCCAGTGATGCTCTATCAGCAACGGGTCCTTGCCCTCGAGGTACGGCGCGAACTTAAGGCGGATTGCCGCTTCGGTCGCCTCCAAGTGTCCCCATGCGCCTGCCTCGCCATAGCCGGTTATGCCCTCGTCGGTATGCACCTTTACGAACAGATACCTATCGACAGGGTACGTTTCGACCGATGTTATTTTCATAAGTCTCTCCTCATAGAATTGATAGGAGTATGCTATCACACGCCCACTGAGCACTTATAGCCGAGAATCCAATAAGCCGCTCCCGTCACACCGCTCGGACGATCTTCATAACCTCCGGCACAAGCACTGCCACGCTCGAAAGTCCGATAATGCCCAATACGACATAACGAAATATCCTCTCATTCATACGCTTGATAAGCAGCGCACCTAGCCCAAACCCAATGAAGGACGGAATGAGTACGATGGCAACGAGTGTCAGACGCTCCAAATTATACAGCCCTGAGGAGGCATAAGCGACGACTCCAATTCCCGCGATGGCAAGGAGGAAAAGAGCCATCGCCCCTCGAACTGACCGCCGCCCGAGATTCCTCGCGAGCAGGAAAAGAACGATTAGCGGGCCGCCGACGGCAAACGCAGTCAAGGAAGCCCCCACAGCGAAGCCTGCGACAATCCCCAACACCCCGGCGTAAGGTATTTCGCCCTCAAATTCCTTCAAGGACAAGGCTGCGAGCACTAAGATCAGTACGACTATACCGACGCGAATAACACTGGGATCCGCGAACTTCAATATCGCCACGCCGAACGGCACTCCGAGCGCCCCTGCCGTTGCGACCGGAACTATCTCACGGTATGGAATGTCCTTCCTAGCCTGAATGGCTATCAATATACCAGCGCTTACTCCTCCGGTGTTTACCACGACTACGGCCGTTTGCGGGTCGCTGATGGCGAGTAGAGAGATAGGCATAGCGGTCATGGCAATGCCGAAGCCGGTCGCGCTGTACACCGTACAACCCAAGAATAGCGCCAGCGCCAGGATAGCCATGCCGGTCAAACCCAAAGTCAGTTCCATCAGATTTTCACCACTTCCTGAGCAATGGCAACGACGCTGGAAAAGATGATGATGCCGATAACAGCGTAATTGAAGGCACGCTCATTGATGCGCCTGATAATAAGCGCGCCCAGCCCCAAGCCTATCAGCGCCGGCACTGCCGCAATGCCTATCAGCATCAGCCGCTCCTGCGTGTATAGGCCTGCAAGCGCAAACTGTACGACCGCAACCGAAGTCAGCACCATCAGGAAGAATGCCATCGCAGCCCTGACGGTCTGCCGTTCCCAGTTCTTCGTCATCAAATAGAGCATCACCAACGATCCGGCGACTCCGGTTGTTGGGAGCAGCACACCCACAACGAAGCCCGCTAGTATCCCAACCGGCGTCGAGTATGGCAGCTCCCTATCCACCTTGAAGAACGAGCCAATAGCGAAGAGTATGATAAACGCGGCGATGACTATGCTGAGCACGCTCGCATTTGCGTTGCTGAGTATGTACACGCCGATAGGTGAACCGACCACCGAAGCCAAAGATATCGGAATTATCTGCTTGAATGGCACATCTCGCCACGACTTCCAGATTATCCAGACGGCTACACCCATTCCCAAGGTTCCCGGCACGATTATGGCAGATTGCGGCCCGTGAGCGAGTAGCAGGACAGGCGTGGAAACCATACCTATCCCAAAACCTGTCGCGCTGAAGACCGTGCACCCCAGAAACAGCGCCACCACCACAACGACCGCTTCCATCCAATCTAATTCCATCACAGACGTAACAACTCCTTAACGAGTACCAACGCACTTGACGAGACTATCAGTGACACTGCCGCGTAACGAAATATGCGCTCGCTCATCAGCCTGAGGATCAAGGCGCCAAGCCCTAAGCCCCCGAGCATCGGTATCATCATAAGCGCGATCAATGTCATTCTTTCCGCTGTGTAAAACCCCGCGACAGCATATCCTGCTATCCCGAACACGTCCAGCGTTAGCAGAAAGAACGCCATTGCCGCCCTGACTGACTGCCTCCGCCAGCTTCGAGTCAGCAGGTACAGTGTCACCAACGGACCTCCGACTCCAAATGCCGGCAGCACAATCCCCACTGTAAGCCCGGCTATAACGCCTACTATCTTTGAATATGGGAATTCACGCCGGAGTCTGAATGTCGCGATCGCTGCCGAAGTCAGCACGAGCAAAGATATGCCGATACGCATTACGCCCGGGTCGGCAAACTTCAGAATGAGCACCGCAAACGGCACTCCGAGCGCACCCGCGACAACAATCGGCAAGACCTCTCGGAATGGTATGTCCCTGCGAGCTTGGACGACAATCCAAGCCTCAACCGCTATCGCCACCGTGTTCAACATGACCACTGCGGTCTGCGGTTCCAGCACGAACAGCAGACCGGGCATCGCGACCATACCTATCCCGAAGCCCGTTGCGCTGAGCGCCGTGCAACCCAGGAACATCATCAGCCCGGTCGCGCCTATCTGAAGCATGCTCATTACAGACTTGCGACTTCCCGCGCCAGCACCATCATGCTCGTGACTATTATCGCCACGATGACCAGTCTCCTGAACATCGTCTCATTGATTCGGCGCAATATGAGCAATGCAAGTCCCCAACCAAGAACAACCGGCAACAGTGAGATGCCCATTAGCTGAAGTCTATCTTCGGTCAGCAGTCCGGCGGCGCCGTATCCTATGACTCCCACACCCTCGACCGCAAGAAAGTATAGCGAGAGCGAGCCGCGCAGCGCATGGCTTGACATCTTGTGCGATAGCCACGCGAGCGCCATCAGCGCACCTCCCACACCAAAGGCATTGAGAATCACGCTCACTACAAAGCCCACGCCCATCCCTATCGGTGTTGACCTCGGCAATGTCTGGCGGGTATTGAAAGCGGCGAGCAGCGTCAGCGCGATGATAAGCACGACTATCGATATGCGAAGCAGCGCAGTGTCCGCATCCCTCAGAATGAATATGCCGACAGGGACACCCACGAGCCCCGCCGCGGCTATGGGCAATACCTGTAGCGCCGGTATATGCTGCCGGGTCTGCCATATCACCAATGCGAACATTGGCAGAGAGACTGTGTTGATGACTACAACCGCGGACTGCGGGTCCACAAGCAGAAGAAGCAAAGGGAATGATGCAACACCGATGCCGAACCCGACGGTGCAGAAGACGAGCGCCCCCATGAAGACTATCGCAGCGACTGCGAGAAGTTGCTCGATCGAGAGAGTATCCAAGCGCCGCGGAACCTACGGCTGCCACATCATTACGGCACCGCCTGTCCGGCAAGCACACCCGTGCAGCGTTCACTGTCAACCGCAACCTGCCCGTTTACTAGAACATAGGGAATCCCTGTCGGAAACTGGCAGGGATCGTCATACGTGGCGTTGTCGTTGATTCGCTCGGCGTCGAACACGACGATGTCAGCAAAGGCATCCTGCTCAATTCGCCCTCGTCCCACCAACCCAAAGCGCCGCGCCGCATTGTCTGTCATCCGCTGCACCATCTCTTCGAGCGTCAGAATGCCGAAGCTGCGGCGCAGTCGCCCGAGGAAGCGAGGAAAGCATCCGTAAGCGCGCGGATGTGGCATGCTGCCCACATGTATCGAGTCGCTGCCCACCATGTAGTCCGGTCGTGAAAGCAGCTCCACGCAGTCGCGGCTGACCTGCTGCCAGATCCTCACGCTGTCCGGCGGCGCGCCCCGATAGCCGACCTGCAACTCCTCGTCCTCAAGCAGCCACATGACTGCCTCTTCCATTGACTCACCGCGCTCACCGGCAATGTCGTGTAGGCTCATCCCCTCCAGGTGGCTGTTCTTAGGCAGATAGGTGAATACGGCAGAAGAGAGGTCATTCGGCCTTGCCTGCATGTACTCCAGCATGCTCTGCCGCTCACCAGGATCTCTCAGCCGCTCAAGCAGAGCATCCGGTCCTCCGTCGTTGACGTCACTCGGCAGATAGCGTATCGGATAGCTGCTGCCCGTCGGGTAAGGGTATAGCTCCAGCGTGCAGTCCACACCTTCCGCCTTCGCCTCGTCAATCAGCCTCACACGTTCGGCGACCTGTCCCGCATTATCCGGCTGAGTGCGATAGTGCGAGAAATGCACCTTCACCCCTGACCGCCTGCCGATCTCCAGCGCCTCGGGCACGTCTCCGCCACCGAATCCGCGTTCAGTGTTCACATCTCGTAGGTGAGTGACGTACACTCCCCCATACTCGGCGACTACCTTGCAAAGCTCCACAAGCTCATCTGTGTCGCTCCAAGCGTTGGGAAAGTACGACATCCCGGTGGCGAGTCCAACCGCGCCCTGCTCCATGCCCTCGCGTATCAGTTGCTTTGCCTTCTCCAGCGCATCGCCGACAAGTGGCCTGTCGTAAAACCCAACCGTCTCTAGTCGAATTGCGCCATGTGCGATGCAGTACGCAGTGTTGATGGCAGTTTTCTTATGGTAGTGTGAGCGAAACGCCGCAACACTGCTCATGTCCAGGTCTTCCGGCGGCTCCCCCAGCAGGCCGGCAAGATAGCGACGATTCATGCGATAGTTCTCGGGAGACAGCGGCGCGTAGGAAAGGCCGTCCTGCCCCAAGATCTCGGTTGTTATGCCCTGACGCAGCCCGTCCGCGTGCTGTGGGTCAATCAGCAGCACGCCGTCTGAGTGCGCGTGAGTGTCGATAAAGCCGGGCGCGACAGTCAGCCCGGTAGCGTTGATCACGCGACGAGCCTCTGCGTGCGATAGATCGCCTATCTCCACAATCGTCTCGCCCTTAATGCCAACATCGGCACGGTAAGCTGCAGCGCCCGTCCCGTCAACTATGCTCCCGCCAACGATGACCACATCAAACATCGCAAGTCCCTCTCTATCAGTGAAATGCCGGCAGCGCGCAGTATATCACAGCAGACTTCCCCAGGCAGAGTCCACAGCGCTGCAACTCCGTATGAATACCTTCAACTGAATACCTTCAACCTCCGTCTCCGTCCACCACGCGAAACATATACTCGGTTTCCGGCGACAGGTACTCCGGTCCGATACGAGATTCCGGCTGTTCCGGGGGCATCCACAACACCTCAAACCTCGGCGATCCCACACTCGTCTGATACTCTAACCTGACTCGATGCCTACCCTCCATCAATTCCACCTCTGATTCTCTAACGGTGCGAGTGTCAATCACCGTTTCGCCATCTATATTCAACCTCATCTCGCCGTGGACTTCTACGAACCTGAACTTGTATAGCCCGGACTCCGGCACATTCAGGGTGCCATCCCACACCGCAACATGACTGCCTTCTACGACCGAGTGATACCAGAACGCGCCCCCAACTCCGGGAGTAACCTGCACTGCGTAAGGGACGGCGTCGCCCGTCTCGGATGCGTCATCCACCGCATCAAAGAACCGTCCTACGAGACCAACCGGACGTACGTCGCCAAGATACAGATTGCTGGCTGAAATTGGTTCAAGCGCTTGCGGCACAATCTCCGCATCGGAAAGTTCTTCATCGTCACTCCGGAGTAGCGGTGGCTGTCTCCACAGCAATCGCAGCGCTCCATCCGTATCCTCTACCCGTGTCCTGACTTCCAGCGCGTGTAATCCGACGGCAGGTACAATTTTCACTTGCGCTCGGTCTTCAGTAAGGATAGCCGTTCCGTTGAGCATCACAACAGCCGGAGAGTCGCTTTCCAGCGCGAAGACGTACTCACCCGCGTGTCTTATGTGCAGCGTCCCCGACCACTCCACATCGAACGGCACATCCTCCTTGTTGGATTCCAGCTTCCATACGCTTTCTGTCTCTCTCTTGACGCCTTCGACGATCTCACCATCCACCATCGTGCGCCGCTCCACGAGACCCTGTGCCGTCTCAAGCTGCTCGCGACTTATGTACGCCGAATAGTACAGCACGTCCCCACCAACGGGTGGCTTGATTTCACCAAAGTCGGCATCCGGATAGTACGCCCTCAGCGTGTCGTAAAATCCGGACTCGCGCGGCTCCAGATATATCGCGGCGCCCAACCATACCGACTCCGGGTCAAGCGGGATGTTCCCGGGCGCGGCGATTGTCTGACGCGGAAAGCGATGCCCGAATAGGTTCGCCACGAGACTGTGTCTGAACTGCCGCGACACCATCGGACTGTATCCCCTCTCCACCTGCTCTGCCATATCGCGCGCCATCAGTGTTTCATCTGTAGAGTACGCCGCGTAAACTTCCGGACTATTCACCTGCTCGCCAAAATAGGCATTGATATTCGCGTATCCAATGACCACAACCAGACCTGCTATACAAGCTGCCGCCCCAGCACGCAGAGCCGGAAATCTGAATGCGCGCGCCCTATCCCAGATGAAGCCTATGGCGACTGCGATCAGCGCTATCACGGCGGGAATCACAGTGATTGCGCGCAGAGACTGTGGCGCTTCCCACGGTATAGTCAGAACTCCCGGCATTATCATCACCAAAATCCACACCGGCAGCGACAAATGAG
>JAGGDZ010000532.1 GCA_024648655.1 Chloroflexota bacterium
GTCCTCGTCGTTAAGCATATTGATCAAGTGCGGAACGGTCTCATCGTCACCCAGGAAGCCGCAGGCGATGGCGGCTTCGTACCTTATGGCGGCTTCGACGTGGCTCGTCTCTCGCAGCACTGTTGGGAGCCAGCGTGAGTCGGAACTGCGGCCCATAGCGAAGATCGCGCTCTGCTTCATCCGCGGGTCGTCGTCGTCGTAGGACTGTCGAATAGTCTCGTAAACTCGTTCCGAGCTGATTGGCGCGACGGCTTCTATGGCGCGGCGACGGGTCTCATTTTCTTCGTCGGGATTTTCTATTACCGACATGAGGGCGTCGCTGATTCTCTGGCCGTCCCTTCTTATGAGCTTGCCGTCTTCGGCCATCTCGGCAAATTTCCCAAGAGTCATAGCCGCCGCCGCGCGGACCTCCGCAGAAGGGTCCTTCTGAAGCAGTTCGACCAGGGGGCGTATTACGATACGATCATCAGAGTCCCACAACCCACGGGCCGCGCTCGCCCTGACCGATGCGTCGCGGTCGCGCAAGCAGGCCCTGAAGATGGAGGTGAAGTCAAGCTCGAGGTTGTCGGTGACGAGCTCGGCCATTCTATCCAACAACTCCCGCCTTCTATCGGGAGTGATTCTCGACCAGGCCGAGATCACATTCATCACTTCCACGCGGGAAAGGCCCGACAATTGAGCCAAGTCCGTGTGTCTGATCTGCTCATTGGGATCCGACAGGTCCGTCATAATCTGTTCGAGTGTCAATACGGGATTCTCCCAAGCTCAATTACAGTAAGTGAAATCGAACCGAATTGCTAGAGGGTGTCGTCAAAATAGTTTGATCCAGAGTACAAGAGCGCGGATCTGACAGATAGCCAGGAAAGAAGCTCCCTTTTTAGCGTATCGTGTCGCCACTGCTCGCCATTGCTTCAGATAGAGGAAGGCGTTTTCCACCAGATGTCGCAATTTATACAGGTACTTGTCATATGTCCGTGGATTCTTTCGATTGCTTCTGGGTGGAATCACTGGATTCATCCCTCTGGACAACGCCTCTTGCACTATTTCATTGCTGTCATAGCCTTTGTCCGCCAACAGATGTTCCGCCTCGATGTCCTCGATCAATGCAATTGCCTCAGAGCAGTCTGCTGTGGTTCCCTCGGTCAGAATCAGACGCACCGGCATACCATGGGAATCTACCGCCAGATGCAACTTGGTATTGAGCCCCCTTTTGTACGCGCCATATCCTGATTTCCTCCCACAGCGCCCGCAGCGTCGGGATGTACCTTGACATGGCTGGAATCTATCATTAACCACTCAAAGTCCGGCTCCTCGATTACCTCATCCAGCAGCTTTCCCCACACGTCCCGGTCCCGCCAACGACAGAAACGGCGATGGGTATTCTTCCAGTCTCCGTAGTCCGGGGGCAGGTCGCGCCAAGGCGCGCCTGTGCGTAGTATCCAAAATACAGCATTCAGAAACAGGCGGTTGTCGAAGGCTGGCCTGCCGACCTTGCCAGCGCCTCCTGGCAGAAGGGGCTCCAAACGTTCCCAGACCCGGTCTGACATATCGTGCCGACGATGTGATGCTGACATATGACGCTCCTGTTTCACCTATGCAGCGCCAATTTATCATCGCTTACTTCATTTGACGACACCCTCTAG
>JAGGDZ010000389.1 GCA_024648655.1 Chloroflexota bacterium
CGATGCCGGTGTCCTCGACCAGATGGTGCCAGCCAACATGCGTATCGCCGCGCGCGTGGACTTTCAGATCAATCAGTCCATGCCGAGACAGCTGCGCCAGCAGGTGATCGAACATGCCATTGCCGGTGTCGATGTCGTACTCCCCCCTGCCGTCCAGATTCACCTTTACGCTAATCTGTGTCTCGCGCGTCTCACGGCTCAACTTCCCAATCCTATCCATACTGTCAGTCCTGTCAGTTTAGTCTAAATCACTTGCCGCAAGGCGGCGAGAAACTTGTCCGTTTCTTCAGGTGTACCCACTGCCACGCGGAAGAAGTCCCGGAGGCGGTCCGAGCTGAACATCCGCACGACGATGCCACGCTGTGCCAGCGCCTCGAAGACCTGCTTAGCCTTCTCCGCCGATTCCAGCCTGCACAGCACGAAGTTCCCCGACGAGGGCCAAGGCGTCACGCCTGTTATGTCGTCCAGGAGGGTAATCATCCGCTGTCGCTCGTCAACGATCTTGCTTACGTTGTCCAGCAGGGCGGGCGCGTCTTCCAGAGACGCCAGCAGCGCCGCCTCCGCAGCCACACTGATGTTGTACGGCTGCTTGATGTCAATCACGTGCTGCACCAGTTCCTCGTTCATAATGCCATAGCCGATACGCAGCCCCGCGAGGCCTGCCCACTTGCTCAGTGTCCGCAGCACCACAAGGTTTTCGTGCTCGGACACCATATCCGCCACGCTAGAGTCGCAGAACTCGTAGTACGCTTCGTCCACGACCACGATGCGCCCTGTGTCAAGCAATTCGCGTACATGATTGCGTGGGGTCAAATTGCCCGTCGGATTGTTCGGCGATGCAAGGAAGATAATCTTCGTCCTGTCGTCCAGCGCAGCCCTTGCCGCAGATACATCTATGTCGAACACTTCGTCCCGCTGCACCATTGCCGTCTCCCCCCCGGCGATGCGCGCGAGGAATCCGTACATTGCGAATGTCGGATCGAAGTCCAGTACCTTGTCGCCCGGCTCCATGAACAGCCGGAACATCAAGTCGATAAGTTCGTCACTTCCGGCGCCCGCGACAATCTCTTCCGGAGCCGCGCCCGTGTAATCGCTGAGAGCCTGCCGCACTTTGCGCTGAAGCGGGTCCGGGTATATGTGCACGGGAGCGTTTGCCACAGCCTCAGCAACCTTCGAAGAGCCACCATAAGGGTTCTCGTTCCCGTTGAGCTTCACAATTTCGCTCTCCGGTATTCCGGCGCGCCTTGCAATCAACTCCGGTGGATCAACTGCCTCGTATGTCTGCACATCTGCGAGGTGCGGTCGCAGCAGTCGCTTAATCTCTCCAGCCATCGCGCACTCCTTCTGTCGTGTCAATTCTGTAGATCATTTTAACCTGGGCTAAAAGAGTTCTTCTCTTATCTCCGCGGCCTCCGCATGCGCCGTCAGTCCCTCCACTCTACCCAGAACAGAGGCAGCCCTTGAAATCGCCGCCGCCGTATCCTGGCTCAGTGCAACAACCGGGCTGATCTTCACGAACGAATGCACACCCAACCCTGAGTTGAACCGTGCCGTCCCCGCCGTGGGCATCACATGGCTGGGCCCCGCCACATAGTCGCCCAGTACCTCGTGCGAGAAGTCGCCGATGAACACCGCGCCGGCATTCCGCACCTTCCCCAAATGCTCCCAGGCGTCCCGCACCATCAAGCACAGGTGCTCCGGCGCGAACTCGTTTGCCAATGCCAGGGCATCGTCCATGCAGTCCAGAACTGCGATGCATCCTTGTTCCTGAGTCGAAGCCCGCGCAATCGCGCCTCGGTCCAGCCGTTCGATCCGTGCCGTTACCTCGGCATCCACCGCCTCGGCAAGCTGCTCCGAAGTTGTAATCAGCACTGGGCGCGCCAGCGCATCATGCTCTGCCTGCGCCAGCATATCGACGGCGCACAGTGTCGGGTTCGAGGTGTCGTCTCCGATCACCACTGTCTCCGTCGGTCCATATAGGCCATCAATGCCAACATCGCCATACACTAATTTTTTGGCGAGCGTCACGAATATGTTACCCGGTCCGCAGATTATGTCCACGCGTGGGACGCTCTCCGTGCCGTAAGCCATCGCCGCCACCGCCTGCGATCCGCCGATGCAAAACACCCTATCGACCCCCGCGATGTCCGCCGCCGCCAGCACTGCCGGATGCGGCAACTCGCCGCTCTTGGTCGGCGTACACATCACCACCTGTTCCACGCCCGCCACCTTCGCAGGAATGGCCGTCATCAGCGCCGTCGAAGGATACAACGCCGTTCCACCGGGAATGTACGCCCCAGCGCTCCCAACGGCGTTCACAATCTGACCATAGCCCGCACCGTAGTCGGTCCACCCTCTGTTCAGGCAAGCCTCGTGGAA
>JAGGDZ010000073.1 GCA_024648655.1 Chloroflexota bacterium
GGGAAAGACGGATTGACCTCAGAGCGGATCTCGACAACACGAGTGCTTCCCCCTGAGATAAGGTCGCTGAAGTATCCCGATCCAGCACCGTACATATAGTCGATGGCCACGTTCAGCCCTGCATTGCGGATTGCCACCAAATCGACGAACTGCGCCACGTGGTTGAGGTAGTCGGGCCTGGGATCAAACCGCTCCAGCAGTCCGCGTCTCTCGGCCTCGTGGATGTTCATTCTGCGGACGTTGCCCGAACGCTTGGCATTTCCAATGTGCCGTTCGAGCTCAGCTACGATCTCATTTGACGCGCTGCCGCCGTAGTCCGGCTTGAACTTGAAGCCGTTCCACGCGCTTGGGTTGTGACTGGCGGTGATGACAGCGCCGGCTCCAGCGCTCATCGACACCAGCGAATGGCTGACAACCGGAGTGGGAGCCGCGCGGTCGCACAGGAATGTGGGTACGCCGTTCGCGGCCATCACTTCCGCGACCGCCTCGGCGAACCGCCTGGAACCGAACCGCGTGTCGTAGCCAACGACGAATCCTCTAGAGGCGACCCCGACGGAGTTAACGTAGTCCGCGGTTCCTTGCGCGCAGATGCGCACGTTGTCGAAGGTGAAGTCCTCGGCGATTATCGCTCGCCAGCCGTCCGTGCCGAACCGTATGCCTGCCATCCAGACCTCCGCCGGTCTTGACCGTTTAGGACGCGGCGTCTCCGGCGTCCTTCATGAATGCTTCTCTTCTCAGGGTCGCCGCTCTGTCCGTGCGTTCCCAGGGGAAGTTCTCTTCCGGCCTCCCAAAGTGTCCGTACGCGGCTGTCTTTGTGTAGATCGGCCTGCGCAGATCCAGGTCCCGTATGATCGCTCCGGGACGCAGATCGAAGTGCTTTGCGATCAGCTCGTTGATCCTTTTATCAGGCACTTTGTTAGTTCCGAAAGTCTCGGCTGAGACTGAGATCGGGTGGGATACGCCAATCGCGTACGAGACCTGGATCTCGGCTCGATCGGCCAGTCCGGCGGCGACGACGTTCTTTGCGACGTAGCGAGCCGCGTACGCTGCGGAGCGGTCCACCTTCGTTGGGTCCTTGCCCGAGAACGCTCCGCCCCCATGTCGTGCCATGCCCCCGTAGGTATCGACGAGGATCTTTCTGCCGGTCAGCCCCGAGTCTCCCACCGGACCGCCGGTAACGAACCTGCCGGACGGATTCACCACCCACTTGGTGTTGCGGTCTAACAGGTCTCCAGGGATGACTCTCCTTCCTACCGTCTCGACCAGGTCTCGTTCGATTACGCCTTGGCCTACTTCCGGGCTGTGCTGTGCGCTCATTACTACTGTGTGGACGCGCTTGGGTCGTCCGTATTCGTACTCTATCGTTACCTGCGACTTGCCATCAGGCCTGAGATAGGGTAGCTCTAGCTCCCTTCTTACGGATGCCATCGT
>JAGGDZ010000327.1 GCA_024648655.1 Chloroflexota bacterium
CCGTTATCTGTCGGACGAGCTGGCAATCCACTACGGCCTGATACCGCGCACGAACCGGGGTATCTTCAGCATCAACGAGTTGCCTGACTTGTCCGAGCGCATCCAAGTCAGCCTGTTCAACCTGATGCAGGAGAGAGACATCCAGATTAAAGGTTATCGCGTCATGCTTCCGCTTGATGTGTTCCTTGTCTCCACCGCAAACCCGGAAGACTACACCAATCGCGGACGCATCATCACGCCTCTGAAGGACAGGTATGGGGCGCAGATTCGGACGCACTACCCGCGCTCGCTCGACGAAGAGATCGGAATAGTGGAGCAAGAGTACGCGAACTTCGAGGATACGCAGAGCAGGGTGCGCGTACCGGAGTACATGAAGGAAGTCATCGCGGAGATTACGGCGCTCGCGCGGCGCAGCCCGGACATCAACCAACGTTCCGGTGTGAGCCTGCGTGTGTCCATCGCCAATTACGAAACGATCTTGAGCGCAGCATTCAAGCGCAGCCTGCGACACGACGAACCTGCCTCGCCGCGAGTGAGCGATCTGCCCGCCATTGTAGCCTCTACGACCGGCAAGATCGAAATGGAGAGCGTGGAAGAAGGGCGCGAATTCAAAGTCATCGATGATTTGGTAAAGAAGGCGGTGCTGAATACATTCGGGCGATACTACCAGGCGCGGCAGTTCGCCGATCTCACAGAGCGATTCGAAGAAGGCTTGCTGATAGAGACGGGAAGCGACAAGCCATCGGCAGAGTACATGACCGGCTACGCAAATATGGGTGAGGCTGCCGAGTTGCTTAAAGACATCGAAGAGTCCGAGGATGCGGCAGCTATCGCTTCCGCGGTAGAGTTTGTGCTGGAAGGTCTGCATCTGAACCGGCGGCTGAATTGCGATCGAGTAGGTGGGCAGTACATTTACAGTGGGTAGAACGGCTAACATCAATATACAGGATAGGATACATGACACAGAGCAAGACGCTGAGCGAAATACCACGAGCATACGAGCCGCAGAAGGTCGAGAGGCGCATCTATGACTTCTGGTCGGATGGTGGTTACTTCACGCCGGAGATCGACCATGGGCGAGAGCCCTTCACGGTCATCATGCCGCCGCCGAATGTTACGGGCGAATTGCATATGGGGCATGCCCTCACAATTGCGCTCGAAGACCTGATGGTGCGCTGGCATCGGATGAAGGGCGAACCGTCTTTGTACTTGCCGGGATCCGATCATGCAGGTATTGCTACACAAGTGGTCGTAGAGCGAATGCTTGCGGGTGAGGGTGTGTCAAGGCACGACCTTGGGCGTGACGGTTTCAACGAGAGTGTATGGCAGTGGGTCGATAGGTACGGAAGCCGTATATACGAGCAGACCAAGCGCATCGGGGCGTCCTGTGACTGGACACGTGCAGCGTTCACGCTAGACGAAGGTCCAAGCATTGCCGTTCGGACGACCTTCGTGAACTTATACAACAAGAGTCTGATTTACCGAGGCGAACGCATTACAAACTGGTGTCCGCGCTGCCGAACGGCACTATCCGATCTTGAGGTGAAGTACCAAGAGGAAAACGGTAATCTGTATCACATCCGGTATAAGCTAGACGACGGTAGTGGCGCACTAGTGGTGGCGACTACGCGACCGGAGACACTGCTAGGCGATACCGCCGTCGCGGTGAACCCACACGATGAACGCTACACCGGTTATCTAGGCAAGAGTGCGGTATTGCCAGTTTTGGGGCGCAAATTACCCGTGATTGGCGATGAGGCGGTGGAGCTTGGCTTTGGCACAGGCGCATTGAAGGTAACGCCGGGGCATGATCCCACGGACTTCGAGATTGGACAGCGCAACGGATTGCCTAGCGTAAGCGTGATGAACCTTGACGGGACTCTCAACGAGAACGCAGGGCAATACGCAGGTCAGGAAATGGCGGAGGCTCGTAAAAACATCGTTGTGCAATTGGAAGAAGAGGGGCTGCTGGAGCACGTCGAGCCGTACCAACACTCGGTGGGGCATTGCGACCGGTGCGACAATGTCGTAGAGCCGATAATCACAAACCAGTGGTATGTCAGGATGGAGCCGTTGGCGAAACCGGCGCGCGATGCCGTGGCGAGTGGAGACACTCGGATAATCCCGGAGCGGTTCGAGAAGGTCTATTTCAACTGGATGGACAACATCCGCGACTGGTGCATCAGCAGGCAGCTGTGGTGGGGACACAGGATACCGGTCTGGTACTGCGACGCCTGCGGCGAGGTGATTGTAGAGGTCGAGGACCCAACTGAGTGCGGGGCATGTGGCTCCGCTGCGCTGTCCCAGGATGATGATGTGCTGGACACATGGTTTAGTTCAGGACTTTGGCCTCACTCCACACTTGGATGGCCTTGCGATACTGAGGACATCGACTATTTTTATCCAACGAGCGTGATGGAGACGGGCTACGACATCATCTTCTTCTGGGTAGCGCGCATGATGATGATGGGCATCGAGAATATGGGCACTCCGCCGTTCCATACAATCTATCTGCATGGGCTTGTGCTCGACCCCGAAGGCGTGAAGATGAGCAAGACGCGCGGCAATGTGCTTGACCCGCTCCAGCTCATCGACATGTACGGAGCGGACGCGTTGCGGTTCGCTCTGACGATAGGCAACTCTCCGGGCAACGACCAGCGACTGAACGAGCAGAAGCTGGAGTCGAGCCGCAACTTTGCCAACAAGTTGTGGAACGCGGCGCGGTTCGTTATGGGCAATCTGGAAGATAGGCGCTCGGCACTTGAAGGATGGCACAGTCCCGCGCTACCCAGCCACCGCCAGGACCGCTGGATTATGAGCAGGCTGAACCGTGTTGCCGCGCAAGTCGATCGCTTTATGCAAAACTACCAGTTTGGCGAGGCGCAGCGCACAATCCATGACTTCTTCTGGAATGAGTACGCGGACTGGTACATCGAAATGGCGAAGATTCGGCTGCGTTCCACGGAGGAAAATGGCAACTCGCCGCTGCCGTATCTGGCGTATGTGCTAGAGCGCGTGCTTCGCCTGCTGCACCCGTTCATGCCCTTTGTTACAGAGGAGATATGGCAGACGCTGAAAGAGCGTGTACCTGGCGATCCTGATGCGCCTAACGCGCTTATTATTGCCGAATATCCGACAGCGGACACTGCATTCTACGACGACGAGGCGGAGGATGAAATTGCACTCGTGATGGAAACAGTGCGCTCCATACGCAACCTGCGCGCGGAGTTTCGCATACAGCAGCATCAGCGCATCGAGGCTGTGCTGGACCTACCGGAAGACGAAGCCGTAGCTGAAGCTGAGACCGACTCCATCAAGATGTTGGCACGAGTGGAGCCGCTAAAGTTTGGCGCAGGGAACAACGGAGCGGCTTCGAGTAACAGCGTGTCTCTGGTTCTGTCAAAAGGCGTGATTACCGTCCCACTGGGCGGTCTGGTGGACTTAGACAAGGAACGGGAGCGACTTCGCGAGGAGATAGAGGAGATAGAGCGCAACAGGGAGCGTCTTACAGTTCGGCTGAGTGACGAAAGGTTCCTATCGAGGGCGCCCGCAGAAGTCGTTGAGCGCGAGCGTGAACGATTGGCGACAATCAAAGAGCGCAAGGACAGGGCAGAGGATGTTTTGTCCCGTCTGAGTGGGAACTAACATCAATGCACAGTATGGATAGGATGGGCTGATCGACTATCCGTGCTGTCAAGACCATGCTGTCAAGAGTTTTACCTCAGGTGGATCGGGACGGCAAAATCATTATTGCCGCCGCTGCGCTGCGAACGCTAGACTACGGCTTCATAAGCGTGTTTCTGGGCGTGTATCTGACACTGCTCGACTTCAGCGTGGTGCAGGCCGGGATGGTCTTCAGCTCGATAATGGCCGGAAGCGCGCTGTCTAACACGCTGGCAAGCTGGAAGGGCGACACGATCGGGCGCAAGCGGATGTTCGTTGCCATGTCCGTGCTGATGACAACAGGCGGCGTGGCATTTTCCATTTCCTCTGATTTCATTGTGTTGATGTTGATAGGTGTCTTCGCGGTGACGACATCGGGCGGCGGCGACCGGACGGCGTTCATCTCTTTGGACACGGCAGTGCTGGCGCAGACTACTTTTCCCTCACAGCGCACTCTGGCGTTCAGCTGGTACAACCTTGCCACCATCTTCACACGCTCGCTGGGCGCGCTGCTCATTGCTCTGCCCGTGCTGATTCAGCGATGGTCGGAATTAAACGAACTAGACTCTTACAAGTCTATGTTCGCTGTGTACGCTGTGATTGCGGTGGGTGGGATACTATTGTATGCCAAGCTGTCGCCGCGAGTAGAAGTTACTCGTGCCAGTGTTTCTGTAACTCGGAGGAGAACGGTTTCAGAGGAGCGTTCTTCGCGCAGTGTCATCTGGAAGATGACGGGGCTATCGTCGCTTGACGCGCTCGGAGGCGGGTTTGCGGTTCGCAGCTTCGTATCGTTCTGGTTCGTGAATCGGTTCGGAGTGGACCTCTTCGGTATTTCCGGGATATTCTTCGCCGCCCAGTTGCTGAATGTACTGTCGGTTGCCCTTGCCGCGCCGGTGGCGAAACGGGTCGGTCTAGTCAACACAATGGCATTCACACAGGTTGCGGCAAATCTGATGTTTATAGGATTGGCGTTCTCGGGCAATGTGTGGGTGGCGATAGTGTTCTTCCTGCTTCACGAAGTATGCAACGATATGGATGTGCCAGCCCGCCAGTCATACACGATGGCAATCGTGCCGTCGGAATCGAGGACCGCGATGGCGAGCCTGAACAACTTGGGGCGCAATGTGGCGCAGACAGTCAGCCCCACGCTTGCCGGGATAATCGCGCAACTGGCGTATCTGGGTGCGCCTTTTCTGGTGGGAGCAGTTACAAAGTTGGCGTATAACGCTCTTCTGTTACACATGTTCAGGGGCATAAAGCCGCCTGAGGAGATTTAACCTGAGTTGGTAGAGCGGTCTCACATCTGGAAGATTAAAGTGGAGAGAATCGAGTCGCTGAAGGTATCGTAACCCTATGGTAAATTCACGGCGCACGGGTCAGAGAGAGTGGGGCTGTTAAGGTTGCTGAGGAGCGTATCCCAAGGGTGCGGAATGCGACCGCGAGTCGGCGATTGCTCGCAATTGGGCGATGCCTTTGCGCGTGTCACTTGCGACCTTCGCCTTATCAGAGATATACATACGATACTTAAATAGCCAGTATAGAAACTCATTGCACTGGCTCAATGAAATCACGCCTTCGTTTACGTACCCCATTTCCGTGCAGAAGTCGTGCAAGAGTTCCGTTCGAGTGCGGCGGTAGATTCTGAGGAACGCCTCTTCTGAAAAGTCATCCTGGTACTGGTTGCCGTTGCTGACGGCGCGCTTGTGGACTTCACGTTCGACCGCGAGTTGCAATGCTTCCTCTACGACAACGCCGTAGTAGTAGTTTAGGAATCCGCTGTGCTTGTGAACTCCCAGTAGCTCCTTAAATTGCTCGGAGTCGAAGCTTTCGGGGAAGCGTCCGGAGAATAACAGAGCCTCACGTTCCTCCTGCGGGATGAGATTTCCGGCGGCGTCGCATAGGCGTTCAGCCATTAGCAGCCAGTCGAATGCCTCGCCGCCGATGAAATAGTTGTAGCGCCTGTCGCCGATAGTCTCCGTTACGGTGCGCCACATGGACATAGCTTGCAGCAAAGCGGTGGGCCAGTCAACGCCGCGCTCCAGCGTGCCAAGCAAGTGCGCTATCGCCTCGGTGTCTTCTCCGTCTGTTGGGGCAGTCGAAACGACATCTATGACGTCAGGTTCGTGCAAGTCTTGCAAACGCTTCCGTCCTCTCGATCTTCGGAGTGTGGAGGTATTCGAGGAACTTGTCGAAGGGTAAGGTGTTGAGGACATTGTGGGGTTCACACCATGCTCTGCGCGCCACGCCAACGCCGAAGCGAGTGTTGTTCAGCCCCTCGGTAGTGTGCGCGTCAGTGCTGATAACCAGGGGAACGCCGAGTTCGCGAGCGCGGAATGCGTGGCTGTCCTTGAGGTCCAGACGTTCCGGAGAGGCGTTGATTTCGAGGGCGGTGCCGGTATCCGCGGCAGCCCTAAATATAGACTCGTAGTCGGCTTCTATCGGTTGTCGCTCGCCAAGGAGACGGGTGCTGAGATGCCCAATGACATCGACGTGCGGGTTGTGCATTGCCTTGATGATACGAGCGGTCATCGTGGCGGCGTCTTGTCCCATGCCGGAGTGGATGGAACCAATCACCCAGTCGAGGCTATCAAGGACGTCGTCGTCGTAGTCGAGCGTAGCATCCGCGCGGATGTCCATCTCTGTGCCGCGGAGCAGGCGAATGCCACCGATGTCACGCTCAAGCCGGCGCACTGCCGCCATGTGCCTTTCGAGCCTCTCCACGCTGAGGCCATTGGCGATGCCTCTGCCGACCGAGTGGTCGGTCATTGCGATGTACTGCAAGCCGCGCTCTTTGGCGGCAAGGACCATCGCCTCCATTGGGTCGCGCCCATCGCTCCAGTCGCTGTGGTCGTGGAGGTCGCCTCGAATATCAGAGACTCTGACCAGGCGCGGAATGCCGTTCTCAAGAGCGGCTTTAACCTCACCTACACCCTGACGAAGTTCGGGCGGGATGTACTGCAATCCCAGCCTGTTGTACAGCGCCTCTTCGTCTGCGAACTCTTCTATGACCCCCGTCTCTCTGTCAGTGATACCGTATTCGTTAAGGGACAAATTGAGAGCGTTGGCGCGGTCTCTGAGCAGGATGTTGTGCTGCAAGTTGCCGGAGAAGTATTGCAATAGCGCGCCGAAGTGCCGCTCATGCACCACTCGCAGGTCAACCTGAATGCCGTCGCTGAGATAGACGGATGCCTTCGTGTCGCCGTGTCCAAGCACATCAGCGACGTTTGGCATCCCAGCGAGCGCGTTGAGCACTTGTGCGGGGTCGTCCGCGGTACATACGAGGTCAATGTCCCCGATGGTCTCCTCAAACCGGCGCAGACTGCCTCCAGGCACGATTTGATGGATACCGGGGCACTGCTCGCGCAGAGATTCGATGAGTCTGTCACATATGGGCTGGGCGCGCGCGATGGGCATGCGCTTGCTCTGGCTACGCTGGAACTGAATCTGGCGGGCGATATTCTGGGCAGTCTTCTTGCCAAGCCGAGGCAATCCGGCGAGGCTGCCGTCGTCGATGGCGGCTTGCAAGCCCGCGATGTCCGTTACGCCGAGTTCCTTCCAGAGACGGCGCACGGTCTTGGGTCCCAAGCCCGGAATCTGCATCACATCGAGGATGCCGTCGGGGAACTCTGCCTTGAGGCGGTCATAGTAGATGAGGGAGTTAGTCTCGACCATCTCGGCAATCTTCTCAGAGATAGCCTTGCCGATGCCCGGAATCTCGCGCAGGTCGTGTTCCTCGCGCAGCATGGCGTCGAGTTCCATCGGCAGGCGTTCGATGGTGCGCGCGGCGCGCTGGTAGGCGCGGATGGTGAATACCTTCTCGCCCTTCATTTCGAGGAGGCCCGCGATTCTTTCGAATGTTTCGGCTATCTGGGCATTGTTCATGATGCGTTTGTCGGTCGGATGCTCGTTGGTGTAGCTGTATTGGATCCTTCGACAGGCTCAAGGCAAATGGTTCAACTCTACGCGCCATGACAGCGCTTGTATTTCTTGCCGCTTCCGCAGGGGCATCGGGAATTGCGCCCGACTTTGCCGCTTCCCGCAGGAACGGCTTCACGGTTATCAGGCACTACTTTGGTCATCACACTGGGAGCAATTCTTCTGCGCCCATTGCCTCGACTTTGGTTTGCGCTTCCTGCCACCTGGGAGTGCGCTTGAGCACCAATCTGGGCGAATTCCCTAATCGTGTGCAGTGTGAAGTTACTCTTCGCTCCCAGATTCCCATCGTAAAAGTCCCCGCGACTAATCTGCGCCTGCAATTCCTGGAACATCTTGTGCGCTTCATGCCTGTACATCACCAATGGGTCTCGCTGCCCGAATGCTTCCAGTCCGATGCTCTGCCGCAGACGTTCCATTGCGGTTAGGTGCTCCACCCAGTTGTCGTCTATGACTTTCTGCATAATGAAGCGTTCCAGAGTTCGCAAATTGTCCGTGCCGTAAACCGCTTCGACGGAGTCGTACAGCTGCCGGGTGTGCGAATGCAGAATATCTTCGATTTCTTCGTAATCATAATCCCGTAGGTCTTCGGGGTTTTCGAACTCGGCAGGTAAGTCTGTGATAGCACGCAACTCCAGTGTTACTAGCCTGAGCGTTTCGGACTCCCATGTATCGGGATGGCTGTCCTTCAGATACTGGGTCAACACTTCGGAAATGTTCGCTTCGATCATGCCGACTACGTTGTCTTTAAGGTCGGCGCCGGCGAGCACTTTCCCACGCTCCTTGTAGATTACGTCTCGGTGCGCGTTGGCGACATCATCGTACTCTACTAGATGCTTACGGATGTCAAAGTGGAAGGCTTCAGTCTTGACCTGCGCGGACTCGATAGACTTGCTGACCGCCTTGCTCTCGATATGCCCTTCTTCTTCCATAGCCCAGTTCATAAAGCGCTTTATAGTGTCACCACCAAACCGCCGCATCAGGTCGTCATCGAGCGCGACATAGAATCGAGTCTGTCCCGGATCGCCCTGCCTGCCTGCGCGACCGCGTAATTGGTTATCTATGCGTCGTGCCTCGTGACGCTCCGTGCCTAAGATGAACAGGCCGCCTAGGGCGATAACCTTGTCGTGATTCGCCTGCCACTCCTCTTCGGAGATGCCGAGCATATCGCGGTTGCCGCCCAGGATGATATCGGTCCCTCTGCCTGCCATGTTTGTGGCGACCGTAACCGCGCCGGGGTGTCCCGCCTGCGCCACGATATTCGCCTCACGCTCATGCTGCTTTGCATTCAGGACTTCGTGCTTGACGCCGGTCTTGCGTAGCATGCCACTGAGCATTTCAGACTTGTCGATGTCGGTTGTGCCTACTAGCACTGGCTGGCCGGCTCGGCTACGCTCTTTAATTTCGCGCACGACGGCGTGATATTTTGCCTCCTGGTTCGGATAAATCAGATCCTGGTCGTCCTGCCGAATCATCGGCATGTTTGTAGGAATCTCGACAACCTCAAGCTTGTATATCTTCCAAAACTCTTCCCCTTCGGTTGCGGCGGTTCCGGTCATTCCCGAAAGCTTGTCGTATAGCTTGAAGTAATTCTGAAGGGTTATCGTCGCGTATGTAACTGATTCTCGCTGTACTCTTACGTTTTCCTTTGCCTCGATCGCCTGGTGCAAGCCTTCCGAGTACCGGCGCCCGTGCATCAGCCGTCCTGTGAACTCATCGACGATTATTACCTGCCCGTCCTGTACGACATAGTCCCGGTCGCGTTCGAAGATTGCCTCCGCCTTAAGAGCATTTTCCACAAAGCCCACGAAGCGATTGTTGTCGTGGGCATAGAGGTCGCCGATTCCAAGGATACTCTCCAGATGGGCGATACCCTGAATGGTCATAGCGCTCGTCCGGTGTTTCTCGTCAATCGTGTAGTCTTCATCAATGTTCAGCCTTCGGGCTACGCGCGCGAACCGTCGGTATTCGCCGTCGTTCGACTGTTGGGAAGGGCCGCTTATGATGAGAGGAGTTCGGGCTTCGTCGATGAGGATGTTATCCACCTCGTCAACGATGGCGAACTCCAGCTTGCCCTGCACGCGCTGACCAAGGTCGATGACCATATTGTCGCGGAGATAGTCGAAGCCGAACTCGTTGTTGGTGCCGTAGGTGATGTCGGCGGCGTAGGCATCCCTGCGCTCTACGCGACGGAGATTATCCATGCCGCGTTCTGAGGTTTCTGCGTCGGGGTCGAATAGGTAAGCGGCGTCGTGCTGGAGTACTCCTATGGACGCGCCTAGGAAATGATATATCTGTCCCATCCACTGGGCGTCTCTGCGAGCGAGATAGTCGTTAACGGTTACCACGTGTACGCTGCCAGCGAGCGAGTTTAGATAGGCGGGTAAGGTGGCTACCAGCGTTTTGCCTTCTCCGGTTCGCATCTCGGCGATTTTACCCTGATGAAGCACCATGCCACCGATAAGCTGGACATCGAAATGGCGCATTCCAAGAACGCGCTTGGAAGCCTCCCGCACTACGGCGAACGCTTCGGGAAGGATGTCATCAATGTCCTCGCCATTATCAAGACGCTCGCGGAATTTGTAGCGCATAGTGGCAAGATCGGCGTCCGACTTCCGCTCGAAGTCCATCTCGAGGTCGTTGATCGTGTCAACAATGCGTCTAAGCTTTTTGAGCGCGCCCTCGTTGGAGCCGCCAAGAAACTTGGTGAGTGATTTCAGCATGAGAGGTTTGCCCCCGTAGTTAAGAGATTTTTACTCGCAACCGAGAGAACTGCTCTCGCAGTCGGCAGGCGCAGTGCCGCCGGCGCGTTGCCGAGCGACGCATGGCGTGCCTCTAACGCCTATTATAACCTAATTGGCAATTCTCGTCTTTATAGGACCCATGTAACCTAGGGCTGGGCAAAATACCGTCTCTGGGCGCATTCGCGCCGAAGTCTACGGGTAGTTAAAACATCTATTGAGACCAGCCTCAGTCTCAATAAGGCAAACTGCGATTCCAATACTCGATCGAGTGCGACAAAGGGGTTTTCTCGCGCCTATCGCCGGATTATACGGCAACCGCAGTGAAGACAGACGCACGAAATCATCAGAGGCCCTTCGACTCCTGAAAAATGGGATTTGAATGCTGCTGTCCTAAGAGGCCCTGTCCAAGGCCTCCACGCCCCTTACCCGTCCTACCTGACGCGCCTGATATGCCAGCGCCGTCAGCAGCGTGTGCAGGGATACGTTGTCCAGACTGCGTAGCGGTGACGCTCGAGGTTGCAGGCGTTTTTCCAGCAGGCGAACACGCGCTCAATGCCGAGTCGTGATCGCTGGAAGGTCTGGGCAGGGAGCAAGAAGTGTACTAACCTGCACAGGCGGGACGTGCTATCCCTTGTAGATTTCTGACATTCAAGGCAGGATTGGGCATAGCCAGTTTAGGCGCGCTCCGACTTCACCTGCGACCTGCATTGCTCTCGGTTTTCTCCGGGTCTCTTTGGTTAGCTGTGTTTAACGACGCCAGTTGCGTTCGCCGGGTCAATCCAAGTTTGTGCAGGATATGACTCACATGATTGCGTACCGTATTCTCGCTAATGAATAATTGCTCGGCTATGTCTTTGTTCGTACAGCCTTCTACAATCAGTGGGAACACTTCAGCCTCTCGCTTGGAGAGCACTTCGGTCGTAGTACCGGGGTACGCGTCCTCCACAGGGTGAGTGTCCTCGTATCTCACTGTCCCTTTCAACCTGTTGAGCACTCTTGCCGTGACCATAGGATCCAGAAGAGACTCGCCACGCGCAACTACCCGTATCGCAAGCAGTAGTGTCCGGATGTCGGCGCGCTTGAGCAGGTAGCTTGAAGCTCCCGCTAAGATTGACGCGACTATGGTGTCATCGTCTATCTGTGAAGTGAAGATGGCTACTTTGGCATTCGGCAGCAGGTCTCGAATCTGGCGGCACGCTTCAATGCCGTCTATCCCTGACATTCGCATACCCATCATCACGACATCGGGACGAAGACGCTCCACATTGCTCAAGGCGGACTCGGCGTTGCCATAGTCCCCAATCATCACAATGTCCCTCTCAATTGCGACGACAGTTCTGAGTCCGACCCGTACCAGTTCGTGGTCGTCAACTACCATTAGTCTAATCTGATTCATTCGGGGGACTATATCACTAATAGTCCATTCGGACTACCAATTAACTACTGCGACCGCTCAGAAATAGTAGGGCATATAGTCCTTTTGTCGGATACCCGAAATCTCCATCAGGGCATACTGTTGCTTCATCGATTACGGGCGATTGAAGTACAAGGAGGTACAGAAATGGTTAGAAATTTGGTAGCAATGCTGGCGATGGCGATTATAATTGCGATGGCTGGCCTCGCCTATGACGCGGGTAGCGCGGCGGCGGACGAACCCGTCCCGCCCTTTAACACACCGGAGGATGAGTTGGCAGATTTCCGCGAGTCCGTCTATGAGAACGGCGGTGATGGAGAGGTTATGCTGGTCGTGGACCCAGACGGCAGCGCGGCAGGGGCAGCGAGCGCGACAGCCTCAAACATTACAGTCAACCCCTGGGGTTGCAGGATACGAGCTGAACGACCTCACCAAGCGAGCGGACAGCCCAAGCGCGGACACATTCGAGGCAAAGCCACGATTACTTGCCGCACTCTCCCGCCTGCCGGTCATGTAGCCACAATTTCGCAGGAACTCTCAAGGTGGGCAGGTTCGACCCACACGATTATGGCGGTGAATTACAGCGTATGCCCTTCCGGGCAGGGCGACCCTGACTGCTTTTCCAACAGGCTACGCAGTAGAGCGCTCATGCGAGGGTATGTGACAACACCCCGACACTGCGTAGTTGGCAAGAGATATAACTGGGTACACATAGCCGTCGCTACTCTGACCGTAGAAGGCGTGACCTACTCAGGACTAGACGGTGACAATGCGACAATAAAATGCAAAAACATGGGCAATTAGGCTGATGAACGAAGCGCCCCGCAGAACATATCTGCGGGGCGCTTTTCTGCGTCTGGGCATTGACCGAGAAATCCGCTACAATTCCTGAGAGCGAAAGGCGACAAGAGATGACGAACACAGATGCACGAGTAGAAGCCCTTCTGAAATCCCTGGTTGGCTGTGATTTTCTGGTTACGGCAGTCGAAAGCGGGCTATCGCCGGAAGACCTTGCAAACCCAAAGATTAGCCTATCGTTGGCGTCGTCGTCCGCAGAGACCGTCAACATCCATAACTCTGACCACAAACTGCTCGCGGCTGAACTACCGCCTCTCGCAAGAGAGAAGGCAGACCAAGCACGCGAGATTATTGAGCATCCGGGCACCGCGTGGTGGTTCAATGACATAGACCTCGACGCTCAGACATGGGCTTCGATAGTTTGGAATGACCACCCCTTCAAGTTCATCTATGGCACTCCGCCTAATACGATGGCATGGACGCGACCGAGAAACCCGTCAAGCGAATGGGAGCGCTACGCACAGAAGCCTAGCAGCAACCAAAACCAGACCACATCAACGCTGTATGGACCTAATTTGACATCCGAACTCGTAGCCTATGAGAATCGAACTGGGGACTACCATTGCGACTTCCCCCTTGCGCGGTGGTCGATTCGTTTCTTAGAGGAAGTGCGCGTGTTCGAGATTCACGGGCCCGCCGACTGGTATAACCTCTGCGTCAAATATCCAGCGAAGTATGAAGAGGGGCGGACTCGCCTAGTACCAAATTGGGGAGCGGTGGCAGAAGAGTGGGACGGCGTTCACCTGAGCTTCGGCGGTCTGTTGACCACAGAGCAGAATCGGCACGAATCAATCTCAGGATGGAAGGGTGGATGGGCTATGCTGAACTTTTGGCATGCCGAGCAGACCTATTGGTTGCGCCCCCTGAAGACTGAATCCGAGCGGCAATCTGACTTCGAGAAAGGCATGGGATACCATGAGATTGAAAATTATCGCTCTCATAACATTGGCTGGGATACAGGGACGCTACTCACGACCGATGGACATTTGTAAAGGAGCGATTCTCCCTATTGTCGCAGCCGTTGATTTGAGCCCGGCTAGTTGGCAACACTTTTCGTTTCAGTATTCCTTACACGCATTGAAGTGAGGTATCTTGTCCCCTCTCCCTTGACGGGTTTACAGGGTTATGTAAAGGTCATTCCCACTTGATGGGGACAAGCCTGCCCCTGTGCAGACAGGGGGATGGGGTGAAGTGAATTATGCCCAGCCCTAGATGGAGTACGAGGCGCGGCCAGAATGATGACGTTGACCAGGTATGAGAGGAAATTGGCGCAAAAGCGCCATGTTGGGGTAAAAAGCTGTATTGCGAAAGCGGCTCACTCTGTTACTGAGTCTCCATAAGAAAAAGGCGGGGCACCATACATCTCAATAAGGGCCAGGCATAAATTTGGGCAGAAACCCCAATTTTGCCCACCCCTACATGTAACCATCAATTCGTTGACTTGCGGGGCTGCGTAGGCTATTCTGAGCGCATAACCAAATACGATACGCAAGTTGTTGGGGGAGCTTAGGCAAGCTAGGCTGAGAGGCTTCGACATTTCGGAGCGACCCCTCGTACCTGACCTGGATAATGCCAGCGTAGGGAATGCGTGACTACGCAATTCACAGGCTGCTGGCACAACTGTCAGCAGCCTGCTTTTCTTTGCGAGAACCCGTTAGTGCTATAATTGCCCACAGATTGCGACAGCGGTATGAGTTCCATAGGAGAATTTCAGATGCACGACCCCCTTATTATCGGAGGCAAAGAGTTCAAGTCGCGCTTGATGGTCGGCACGGGGCGCCATCGCAGCATGGAAGAAATGGTCGCATCCGTTAAATCCTCCGGCGCTGAAATCATCACAGTCGCAATACGCCGTCTCGATCTCGACAACCCGGCCGAAAAGAATATCCTCGACTACTTCGATTGGGACGAGTACACTATTCTGCCCAATACCGCCGGCTGCAAGACCGCAGAAGAAGCAGTGTTCACGGCGCACCTTGCCCGTGAGGTAACAGGTTCTTCCTGGATCAAGCTGGAGGTCATACCTGAGCCGAAGCACCTGCTTCCAGACCCGGTAGGCACCTATGAGGCTGCCTGTCAGCTTGTGGATGAAGGCTATACTGTGCTGCCGTACATCCACGCCGACCCCGTGCTCGCAATGCGCCTTGAAGACATCGGCTGCGCTACTGTGATGCCGCTAGGCTCCCCCATCGGCTCGGGACAGGGCATTCTCACGCTTGACGAAATACGCCTGATAGTCGCGGACGCCAACGTGCCGGTAGTAGTGGATGCGGGCCTGGCGGTACCTTCGGAAGCGTCTCAAGCACTTGAGATAGGCGCTGACTGTGTACTCGTCAATACTGCCATTGCGCAAGCAGCAGACGCTGAACTGATGGGAGAGGCGTTCAGGCTGGGAGTGGAAGCGGGACGCAAGGCGTATATCGCCGGTCGCATCGAACGCAGGCAGGCAGCGATTGCGTCAAGTCCGACGGAAGGCGTCGCAGCCCCCGTCGGCAGCGCGACGTAGGTGGAATATGCGACTCCCCTACCCTTCGCTCTGTCTGGTAACTGATCGCCGGCGCTGCAATGGTCGATCAATCGAGTGCGTGGTTGAAGCAGCCGTTGCCGGCGGAGTGAATATAGTTCAGTTGCGCGAAAAAGACCTACCCGCAGCGGAGTTGTACTCGCTCGCGTTGCGAGTCAAAGCCCTGGTAGGAGATCAAGTGCTCCTCTTCGTAAACGACCGAATAGATGTCGCCCTAGCGGCTAATGTGGACGGAGTGCAGTTAGGCGAAAACGCCCTGCCCGTCGAGGCCGCAAGGCGCATAGCCGGTGAAAATCTATTGCTCGGACGGTCTGTCCACAGCATCAGCGGGGCAATGGAAGCCGAATCGCAAGGAGCGGACATGCTTACGCTCGGCACAATCTTTCCCACCGCATCGCATCCGGGAGTACGCACAGGAGGTTCCGAGCTAGTCAGGGAAGTTGCAGCATCGGTTAGCATACCCTTCCTGGGCATCGGCGGCATCGACGCTTCAAACGCGAAGCAGGTGATCAAGGAAGGCGCGGCAGGAGTGGCAGTAATTTCAGCAATTTCCACTGCTCAAGAACCGGCGCTCGCCGCAACAGACCTGTGCAACACCATGCGCGCGGCAATTGTCCCCCAAGCAGCCAGAGAGGCTTGAGGCTAGTCATGATTACGCTGACGATAAACGGTAAGGAACGCGCTTTAGATGCGCCCATGCCCCTTGTTGACTACCTTGAATCGCTTGAAGTGAATACCCGCTTCATCGCAGTAGCGCACAACGGCATGGTAATCCGACGCGAAGAGTTCGACGACGTTACGCTCGGCGAAGGCGACGAGGTAGAGATTGTGCGCGCAGTCGGGGGCGGCTAGAGAGCCGAGAGCCTTCGCCTAAGGGGAAGGCTGCTTGCGCGCCCTATAAACGATTG
>JAGGDZ010000403.1 GCA_024648655.1 Chloroflexota bacterium
GGACATCGTTGAGCAAGCGGGTGTGGTGCATCTTCCAGGTGGAGAGGCTGAAGTCGCGGCTGGCCCTTGCGTATCCGCTGTGGTGCGCCTTGAACCAGGACGCCCACTCGCAGGATGCGTCGCCGACGAGCAGGCGCGACAGCCATGTAACCCAGACGTACACGTTGTCTCGCCGAATCGTCACAGCTTGAGACTCCCATCATGACTTGAACGGCACATTTGTCCTTATTGATGGTGTCAGAGGCTGTTGGGTGAAGCAAGGACGAGTCGGCGCAGGCAGCAGTGAACTCTCAGGTGCTATGCGTATCCCGCTTCACCTGTTCCCTTCCACCACTTTCTGCCGCTCCATTCATCAACAGCCGTGAGTCCTCAAACCCAACTCGCCAGCTGTCCCCCAGTCTTTCATTTTAGCAATGTGTTCAGCGTCGCCCGGGCGTAATCTGAAATTCAAATGTCTTGACTTTCCGCTACTAGGCATTAAGATGACAGCAGAATCTCTCACCACGAGAATCACCCTCACTGTTTGCAAGCGAGCAACGGTGGAGAGCGGCGTATTGCGCCCTCTTGTAGCTCGCTGAGGTTAGGTAATCTTGTGATGAGAGTAGCCGACATCTCTGCCGCAAGGGGGCTACCTGATGGGCAAACATCCATCCGACACCGACGCGATCCGTAAACGATCCTGCCAGGAAAGCGCCGGCATATACCTCCCGCAAAATCAGATTCAATCGTTTCCTGACGACTTGCGCCGCTTCGAGGACGAGTCCAGGGCGGAGACGTGGCTGGTCTCCCAGCGCTGGCCGAGTGGTGTCAAGTGTCCACGCTGCCACGGCGAGAATATCGCGCGAGCCAGTCGACCGATGCCGTATAGGTGCCGCGTATGCCGCCTTCAAATTAGCGTGAAATCCCACAGCATCATGCGGGCATCCAAATCATCCGGGCCTCCAAGATTCGGCTGAGCACGTGGGTCGTGGCGTTTCATCTGGGCTCCGCACTTTCCAATCCTGCTCGCATCGACATTACGACCGTACTTCCTGTGACGCAGAAGACAGCGTTGGATGTGGCCTGTCGCATCGATGACGGCTGTAGGCTGCGCCTCGAGCTCCCGGATCTGATTCAGGGTGGATTTCCGCTCAACCCTCACGGATGGCATCTCGCAGACTCTCGGCCTTCGGACGACCTGCCGCCTCTGGCGGTTGCCTCGCCTGAGCAGCTGGCTACGGCATTCTTCTGTCTCCCACCTGGTCACATCTGGCAGTATCCGAAGCGAAATCAAGACAACGGACCAAAGAACTATGTCCGTATGAGTTGTCAACGGGCACCGGCCCGCATTGCTGACGATACAAGTCTTCAAAACTGAGTTGAGAGCAGTAAGCCGCCGACAAATCATCTGAGTGGAACGAAAGGGAGAACCAGTTATGCCAGTTATGTTTGATACGAGACAGGACTACGCTGAGGGGCTCGCCCTGACTATCTGGGAGAGGCTTCCTGCGGAGGTGAGAGACGTACAATTCGCCATAGCCAGAAGCGAGTATCCCACAATGACACCAGAGGACTTTGAGCCCAGAGCCGCGGAAGCGGGAGCGGACATTTTTTGGGAAGAAGACGATGAAGCGGCGTACGAGCTCTGCCGCCTGTACGCCCACGACGATCCCCGGCTCGTGACACTGGCCATGTTCAAGCGAGCCTTTTTCAGGCAGTTCTCGGACGACGAGTCGATGCGAAGGCACTTCAAGGAAACTCTCGAACCAGGGCGAGCAAATGCAGCCGCCTGTTCGTCCGGCACACGAGGTTCGCTCTGGGGCGATTCTCTGCCTGAGTGCTTACAGGTCGTGTCAGACGCGCCCGCTCGTCCGGGGAACTAATCGAAACCGATTTGACGGACAGTGCTGCATACAAGCAGCACATCAGCGAAGAATGAAAATTGGCATTCGAAGCCAGAAGAGATCAGTGAAGATTTCAAATGACAAGGAGGAAGAACATGAAACTGACAGGAAGACAGATAGTCGGCGGAGCCTTCATCGCGGGAGGTGTCGGAGTGTACATCTGGCTGATGGCCGCCGAGCTCGTCCCTGCGGCTGTAGAACTGACCACCATCCTTGGCGCGTCGGTGTCCGTGCCTGTTGCGTGAGTCGGACTCACGGCGGCGGCGCTCGCGGTCGCGCTGGGCTTGGACAGAGCGCTTGCGCGCACGCGCTAGCCGGGGAGTCCGGCGGCTGAATGTCAGTGTGGCGCACACGGTCTTATTTGAGGCTGCGCCGCCGGCTGGCGTCTCGCATTTGTACCGCAAAGAAGCACCTTCTGTGCGGGCGATTTCGGTGAACGCTGCCGCCTTCGGCGGGACCTTTCCGTCGGGGTCGAAGTGACGTCATTCCCGTCCTTGACGAAGGGGCACGTTCGCGCTCGACCCTGTACACACGCCAATTAGTTCACCCGCATTTCCGGTAAACCCGACGAACGGGCGTTTCCAAGACACAATTGTGGAGAGACTTATGAGAGATTCAGGTATTTTCGGCTCACCCAGAAGGAACATCATCATAGGCGCTGTCCTGTTAATGACGGGGCTGGTGGCGACGGTCATCTCCTTCTTTGTGGCTATGTTGCTATTCCTGGCAGGCATGGCAATCGCCGGCATCGGAATAGCGAAATACGGCACGCAACAGTATTGGTGGGGCGACATGTACGGGAGGAGCGAGCCGGATGTTTCGAGTGATGAGCAGGAGCTTGGCGCTCCGAATGAGGGACGCGAGCCAGGTGGTTCGACTATCTCAGTCAACTTGAGTGAAGGAGATACAAGGGCAATGAAGATAGCGGCAATGGTTCTCGGCATACTGGGGTTAATCGTGACCTTCTTCATTTCAATCTTCGCGGTGGCGCTGGGCGGACTTGCCAGCATGGTCACTGGCGAGGGAAGTTACGTCTTTATCGGATGGCTGGTCGTGCTGTCATCGATCCTGGCGCTCGTGGGTGCGATGCGTAGCGTTGATACCGTCAAGCGCAAGTCAAGTATCGATCCTGGCGCTCGTGGGTGCGATACTGGTGAACGGCAATCCCAGGCTCGGCGCGATCCTGCTGGGCATAGCGGCGGTTCCCAGCATGCTGTTCACCTTTTCGGGAGTCGGCATGGTCTTCGGACTTGGGACCCTGCTCCTGATGATAGCTACGGCGCTTGCGTTCATAGCGAGCAGACAGGAGAGCGCTGAAGCGGCGTGAGCGGGCGGTGTCCGCTGTCTCAGGACGAAGTGACTAAAGGACAAGCTGACATGTCGGCAGCGAGATGGAGGAACGGCATGGCGAAATGGGTTTCGGTTACTCTGGCAGCTCTCGCGCTGTCATCGGTTATTGCTTGCGGGCCATCCGTGGATGACATGCGTGATGCCTTCGTGGACGACCTGCGCGAGCAAGGCACGTCACCGACACTCGCCCGCGAAATGGCGGATGTCTATGAACAGCAGATAGAGGCTGAACGGCCGGAGGAGTTCGCCAGAGCCTACTCCATCGCAAGAGTCGGGCTTGACTTCGACCGCGGGCGAGCAAGCAGCTATGCGAGTGCCTATGTCGAGCAGTTGGATGCCGGAAAAACGGAGGAATACTCCGGAGCTTTCGCGGAGCAGAAGACGAAGGGAAGATCAGAGAATTACAGCCATCTTTATGCTCGCTCC
>JAGGDZ010000077.1 GCA_024648655.1 Chloroflexota bacterium
CGTTTGGCGTTACCAATATCAGGTACTTCGTCATTACCGAGCCGATATACCAGTCTATGGTTCCGGACCAACGTGAGGGAGTGGTGAGAACGGGACAGGTGGTTGCGGAGAAACCGGCGGTTGTTACACCATTCTATGCGATGAACCTGGAAGGGTTCAGTGATGAGGCATACGACTACTTTCAGCGCATTATGCAGAGGCACGGGCCGAACAGTCCGGGTATCTTGTACCAGTACAAGAACCAGTCTGAGGGCATGGACATTCTGAAGGGCGCACCGGAGGAGATCGCGCACCGTATCAGCGACGACTTGGATGAGCGCAGGCAGGATCTTGCGGTCGTGATGGTGAGTGTGGACGAGTACTGGGACGTAGCGCTGCTGAAGTTCATCTACGAGTTCACATCGTCGTCGGCGAGCCAGAACGTCCATGAGTTCAAGTCGAGCGGACTGCTGGAGCCACAGGCGGGGATGAACGGGATACCGCGTGCCGCAACTCGAGAGATTGAGAGGCTTTTCGTAGAGATCGAGTCGGGATCGCCTATCGGCAACCCGGACATTCTCAAGCGCGAACTGGACAGGTGGGGGCTGTTCGACTTCTATGAGGACCGCTTTCTGTCGCTGTTCCGGAGCAAAGGGCTTTGACTCATAGGAGGAACGGAACAGATAGGAATGGAAATTAGAGGCAACCTTTTAGTTGCCTCTCTTACTAATCCGGCAGAAATTCGGATAGAGTGACCTGCCTGCGCTCAGCGGCTGAACGGTACGCTGCGAGAACGACTGCCAGGTCCTTGATGGCCTCGGCGCCAGTCATGAGTGGCGGGCGTTCCTGCTGGATGCAGCCTCGGAACTCTCGCACCATTTCGCGGGCGCCTCTGTGCGCTTCCGGCAGGCGAATGTTGCGCCTGACCAGGTTGTTTTCAAAGGTGATTTCTCTGCCATAAGGCTTGAATTCGATATAGCCTTTGCTTCCGGTGATGCCGACATAGTCTTGATCTTCGTTTCTGGATGTGGCGCGGGAAAAGTTAAAGAGCGCCACGGCATCGTTGGGCAGGTCGGCGAGCATGACTAGGCCGTCCTCGCCTTCGGTGTGACGATGCACCTTCGTCGGGTTGGAGGCGTACACTTGGGTGGGCATGCCGCCGAAGTTCACAATGAGATCGATGTAGTGGATGCCCGCATCTATGAAGGAGCCTCCGCCTGTGAGAGCGGCGCTCAAGCGCCAAGGTGTGGGAGGCGGTCTGAAGGCTTCGACCTTGATGTCTATAAGGCGGAGGTCACCGATGCTGCCTAATGTGCCGGTCTCGATCATCGACTTGGCGCGGCGTGCAGTGTGCAGGAAGCGGTAATTTTCGGCGACCATGAGCTGCACGCCGGCATCTCGCGCCGTATGCACGAGTTCCTGGGACTCTTCGATGGTGCGGGCAATGGGTTTTTCCATAAGGATGTGCTTGCCGTAGTGTGCCGCGAGTCGCGTGTTTTCGAGATGGACATGGTGCGGCGTAAAGAAATAGGCTGCCTGTACGCGCGAATCGGACAGGGCTTCCTCGTAGCTGCCGAAGTAGTCCGTGCCGCCAAAGCGTTCGCAGTATTCTCTCGCCTTTTGCAGGTCGCGGCTGGCGAAATAGAAATCGAACTCGTCGGTCATTTCGTGAATCTCATTTAGAACGACATCGGCGTATCTTCCGCAGCCAACGATGCAGAGGGGCAGTTTCATATTTGGTCATCTCCTGACGCGAAGTTACGGCGCTTATGCGCTACGTTACAATATACAGGGAATTCGGCGTTGATGGACAGGACGGAAAGGTTATGAGAAAGGCTCTGAGGTGGGCGCTCCTTATTGCTGTGGTAGTGGGGCTTCTTGCGTTGCCGCCGGACTCTCGCCACTTTAACCCGGCGCAAAGGGAGGGCGCGCCACATCTGTACAATATCACCTTCTGGGAGCTGAGTAATATATCCGACAAGTGGACCGCAAAGGCGAAGAGCCTGATGAATCCCAATGCGATGGCCGAAAGGGTACGCGATACTCGCGACTACTTTGAGGTCAACAGGGAAATGGCGCGCCTTCGTGGGAGGCTCAGACAGGCGTCTGCGCGTGACCTGCCCGAAGAGACCGCTAAGATGCAGGCGCTGCTTGACCACACAGAGGCACAGGCCGAATCGCTGTTGGGCGGCGCCGAAGAGACAGTAGAGGCGTACATCAGCGCGGTTCTGATCGAAGAGGGCATGGGGCTGTTCGGCGATGTCGTGTTTCCCCCGGTGGATGTGCGGCTGACGCAGCCTCCGAAGTTGCTTATTGTGTCACCGCGCGAGCGCATCGACCGCAAGCATGACGCACTGCTGCGTTCTGACATGAGCCTGTCTGAACGAGAGCGAGTGGAATACAGAATCTTTCGGGACGATAATATGTCGGCCCTGGTGGAGGATATAGGGGGGCTTGCGACTTACCCGGCGTCAGTGGCGAATGGTCATCCGTTGCGCTGGACGGTGCAGGCCGCCGCGCATGAGTGGCTGCACCATTACTTTTTCTTCAAGCCTCTTGGACAGCACATGTTCGATGACGATGACATGTTCCAGCTGAATGAGACAATTGCCAATGTCGCGGGCAGGGAGATTGGGGATAGGGCATACGAGGCGATGGCTGAGGACTCGCTTGTGCAGGAACAGGCTTACGCAGGCGCTGCGACCAACGGCACCGACATGCCGCCACCGTTCGACTTCGCGGCGGAAATGCGGGAGACGCGACTGAGTGTGGACGAAATGCTGGCAGCGGGGCGAGTCGAAGAGGCGGAATTGTATATGGAAGATCGGAGGGAGGCATTCGTGGAGAACGGATATCCGATACGGAAGCTGAACCAGGCGTATTTTGCATTTTATGGAACGTACGCGGACTTGCCGGCGGCGGTCAGTCCGATAGGGGACCAGGTGAAGCGGTTCCGAGAGCTTGTGCCCGACTTAGGGGAGTTCTTGGGGGAGGTGTCGGAGATTTCGAGCTACGAGGAATTTCTGAAAGTGCTTGAGCAACTGGAGGAAGGAAAGTAACGGGATTAAAGGAATTTTCATACCCATTTATGTCTTCCATCATCAGTGGGGAGGGCGGTGATGTATGTGTTGATGTATGTGTCTTATTCCCATACGCCCCTGATTGAAATGTGATAACATCATGGTGAAGATATTATTGATTGTGGAGTGACATGTATCGACAAGATGAACCAGAAGTAAATCTGGAACAGATACTGGAGAAAATACGCTCCTTCAATCCGTTCAAGCGCGGTGGCGATGAAGGGGAAGGCGGCGGTGGCAACGGCATTGCCTACTTTGTGCTGGGTCTGTTTGCCGTGGGTATCGTGTTCTGGCTGGGCACCGGCGTCTATACGGTGCAGCCGGGCGAGGAGGCTGTCGTCAGGCTCGTTGGCAGGTACCACGATACGACGGAACCGGGACTGCACTGGTTCTGGCCAACGCCTATCGGAAAGCGGGATGTGGTTAGAGTTGACGAGGTTCGCCGGCTGGAGATCGGCGTGCGCGGCAGTGCTCCGATACCGGACGAAGCGCAGATGATTACGGGCGACCAGAATATCGTTGATGTTCAGTTGCTGGTGCAGTACAACATCAAGAGTTCGCAGGACTTCCTGTTCAAGGCGGTTGACCCCGCCGGGCTTACCATCAAGGATGCGGCGGAGACTTCTCTGCGGCAGGTTGTCGGGCAGCGCGCGATTGACGACGTGCTTACGATCGAGAAGGAAGCGGTGCAGGAAGACACACGCCTGAAGTTGCAGGAATTGCTCGATATTTACCAGACCGGCATACGGGTTACGGAAGTGAAGCTGCTGAATGTTCGTCCGCCCGATCAGGTGCAGGACGCCTTCGACGATGTGGTGCGCGCGCGGGAGGACAAGGATCGCATCATCAACCTGGCAGATGCTTACAGGGAGTCTCAGTTGCCGCTGGCAAGGGGTGACGCGGCGCGATTAACGGAGGCCGCGCAAGCTTTCAGGGAGACTCGTGTAGCGCAGGCGACTGGTCAGGCAGACCGGTTCCTCGCTGTGCTTCAGGAATACCGGAAGGCGCCTGATGTGACTCGACAGCGGCTATACCTTGAGGCTATGGAAGAGATTTTGCCGGGCGTTACGAAGTTTATAGTGGACGCGGACAATGGTGGCAACCTTTTGCAGCTATTGCCACTTAGTGAAGCGGGCAATACTACGACGCCTTTCAGCGTCCCGACTCCGACATCGAATTAAGACGGGTTGACACTTCATTGGTGATAGCGACATTGATCATAGCAGTTTTCCAATAATCTGAATTCCCGCTTCCGTTTTCACTGGTACATGCTTCGTGTGAATAGCGGAAATTAAGAAGGAAATTTAGAGTTACGCAAGGACGGGACGAACAGGATGAAATTTCTCGCCGGATTGGTGGTGCTCATAGCCATTATTGGGGCTGTTATGATTCCACAGACACTCTACATTGTGGATGAAACGCAGCTCGCAATAGTGACACGCTTCGGTGAGCCACGAGTTTCTATTACATCGCCGGGCCTGTATGTGAAGACACCCTTCATCGAAACGGTACGATACTTCGAGAAGCGGATACTAATTTTTGACGCACCACCGGACTCGCTGCTGACGGAAGACAAGAGGCGTCTCGTAATAGATGTGTATGCTAGGGCGCGCATATTTGACCCCCTGCTCTTCTTCAAGACGGTTCAGACGGAGTCTCAGGCGACTTCGCGCGCGGTTGACATCATCAGCTCGGAACTACGCCGTGAAATCGCTCTCGATACTCAGATAGAAGTTATTCAAGAGACGCGCGAAGAAATCATGAATCGCGTGCGCGACTCGGTAAGGCCAAAGCTGCTGGAGTTCGGCATCGAAACGATCGATGTTCGTATCAAGCGGGCGGATTTCCCGGAGACCGTTGCGGAGAGCGTGTATGCGAGGATGCAGGCCGAGCGTAAGCGCATTGCGGACCGGGAGCGTGCTCAGGGCGCGGAGCGCGACGCCGAGGTGCGCGCGAATGTTGATAGGCAGGCGGCGATTATACGCGCTGAGGCCGAACGAGACGCACAAATCATACGTGGTGAGGGTGAGGCTGAGGCAGTGCGAATCTTCGCGGAATCCCTTGGGCAGGACCCTGAGTTCTACGCCTTCCAGCGCAGCCTGCAAGCGTACAAGACTTTCCTGCCGGAGAGTGGCACAACGGTTGTACTTCCCGCCGACAGCTCTCTGTTCCAGTTCTTGCAGACACCGAGCGGCAATGGCGACGTGGACGACGCGCAGGCGTCTGCGAGACCGTCCCTACCCGGATTCGAGATAGCGCTTGAACTGCTTGCCGCGAACTATCTCGCGGGCAAGCTGGGCGTTGGAGCTAACGAGCTGACCCTGGTCAGGTCCAATGCGACCGAGTGGCCGGACGCAAGCCTCGGCTGCCCGAAACCCGGCACGATGTACGCTCAGGCGATTACGCCGGGTTACGAGATTACCTTTGAGCACCAGGGCAGCAATTACGCTGTCCACTCCAACAGCGACGCCTCTCTGCTGACTTCCTGCGAGTAGGAAGTCAGTTTTCAGTCGTTATATTGCAGCAGCTATTGCCCTTCACTCGGCACGTCTCTGATGATATGAAAACAGGATTAGAAATCCCCTGCCGTTTCAGATAGAGCATTGAATCTGAAGCGCAAGCACGGCGCTTCCGCGGCGTATAAGATTCTCCGCTCCGCTCAGTTGCGTTCAGAACGGCAGTTGGACGCCGGTACGTTCAGGATGACTGGAATTGGCGGCGCAATTTCTCCAATTTACGTTGGCTGCCGGCAACGCATTTGCGATTGACAGACGCTATAATGAACCCAATTCGCTCTGAAGGAGTGCCTTATTGGGATCATTGGGCTGCCAGGTTGGGGACGTTTCCGTTCAGGTCTTTGACGAGTTCGAGGATTTGGTCTGCCGGTCGTGGCTGGAGAATGTATGCCGCGCCGTGCTGGAGCAAGATTGTGTCCGCGAGGAGGTCAGCCTTGTGATTGCGGATGACGAGGTGGTGCGCGCCCTGAATGCCGAGTATCGTGGACTCGACAAGACTACAGATGTGCTCTCGTTTGCCTATGGTAATGAGGGCGAATACTATGGCAAGGGCGAAGCACCTTCGGACTGGTCGGCAGATGAGGAATTCGTGCTGCCGCCGGGAGAGTCTTCCGGTCTGGGGGAAGTCATAATATCGTATCCGCAGGCTGTGAGGCAGGCGCGAGAGGCGAGTCACTCGGTGGATCTGGAACTGGCTTACTTGATTACGCATGGGATTTTGCATCTGATGGGACATGACCACATGGATGACGATGAAGAGAGCGCGATGAATGAGGAAGTGAGCGCGGTGATGGAGCGTCTGGAGCTCTGAATTTATATCGATAGGATATTGGAGCATATTCACCCCCCATCCCGGCTTTCCTCCTTGACTGGGAAAGGACTGAGACTGGGAAAGGACTGATTGTGTTATATGGCTGAGGTCTTCTACAGGAAGTGGCGACCTAAGAGCCTGAACGAGGTTGTAGGGCAGGAAGCCATCACGAAGACTTTGAGACAGGCGGTCGCGCAGGGGCGCATCGCCCATGCCTACCTGTTCTGCGGCACGCGTGGGACGGGCAAGACAAGCACGGCTCGCATACTGGCGAAAGCCATCAATTGCCTCTCCCCCCAGGACGGTGAACCTGACAACGAATGCCACATCTGTGTGAGTATCAATGAGGCGCGCTCGCTCGACCTAATCGAGATCGACGCGGCGAGCAATCGGGGCATAGATGACATACGGGAGCTGAGCGACAGAGTTCGCTTTTCCCCCAACGAGTCCCGCTACAAGATCTACATCATAGACGAAGTCCACATGCTTACGGAACCGGCGTTCAACGCCCTACTAAAGACGCTTGAAGAGCCGCCGGCGCACGCTGTATTTATACTCGCAACCACAGAAGCGCACAAAGTCCCGCTGACAATAATATCGCGCTGCCAGCGCTATGACTTCCGGCGCATTCCTATCGAGCAGATGGTCGCCAAGCTGGCGGACATAGGCGCGCATGAGGGCATTGAGGTGTCGGATGATGCGCTTCATCTGGTCGCGCGCATTGCCAACGGCGGGCTTAGGGATGCTGAGAACCTGTTGGAGCAGGTAGTGGTATCTTACGGCTCACCAATAAGCGAGGAGGATGTGCGCCAGCTTCTGGGGCTTGGCGGCGATGAAATGGCGCTGGAGCTTGTGGGACACGTAATCGGCAAGTCGATCAAGGACGGAATTGCGACTGTTAACAACGCACTGGAGCAGGGGACGGACCTGCGGCAACTGCTTCGCGGCACACTGGAATTCCTGCGCGCGTTGCTGCTCATTAAGACGGGCGCGGGCGCGAGTTTCGGCTATTCTGACGAGATAATGGGACAGCTTAACGGACTTGCGTCAGATGCACCAATGGAGCAGCTGGTGAGGGCGCTGAAGGTGTTTGCAGGTGTGAGCATGCGACGAGACGCGGCATCTACGTTGCCGCTGGAACTTGCGTTGGTGGAGTCGGCGACTGAGCATGAGTCAGTTGTAGTTGCCGCTCCTACTCCGCCTGCGTATTCCGCGCCGAGGCAACCTGTACGGACGAGACAGGCACCGGCCGAACAACCTTCGCAGCCGCAACAAGGGTATCGGCAGCCTGCGCGGCAGAGTTATCAGCAGCCGGCGGCGAAAGCAGGTGCTAAGGGGGGAGTGCCGGATGCTCAGTATGCCTCGAGTGACGATGCGCAAAGTGAGCCATCCGCCAGGCTATCGCATCAGTGGAATATGATTGCTAACGAGCTACGGTTTGTGGGCACGAAACTCAAGCTGGGGGCTATGCTTCGCAGCGCCAGAGAGCGTGAAGTCACGGGAAATACTATAATACTACGGTATCCGTCCCGCTCGAATGTGGAGAGATTGCAGCAGGAGCTGGACAATCCTGAGAGCAAGCGCGCGCTTGACGACGTGATTGCGAATGCTATGGGATCGAAGTTTCAGATTGAAGTGGCGCTTTCGGACGGCGCGAACGGGGTTGGAATGAGGCGCGCTTCACAGACTAGCCATCTGGTTCAGGCAGCCCAGGCTATGGGCGCAAGAGTTATCGGTGAAAGAGAGGAACAGCAAGAATGATGAATCGAAAGATGATGCGGCAGGCTCAGCAGATTCAGAAGCAGATGATGAAGCTGCAAGAGGAGCTTGAGAGCGCGACTGTCGAGGCTAGTGTAGGTGGCGGTGTGGTTAAGGCGGTGGTGAGCGGCAAGATGAAGGTGGAATCCATCACTATCGATCCGAATGTGGTGTCGGCTGAAGATGTGGACATGCTGGAGGACCTCGTGACGGCGGCAGTGAACGAAGGTCTGGACAAGGCACAGCAGATGGCGACTCAGAAGATGGGCGCGCTAACGGGCGGAATGAACCTTCCGGGGCTGTTTTGAAGCATTGAGTTTCAAGGGTCTAAAGTCAGCCACGATCTTACATTGTTGGCAGGGATGAGTGGGATATGACGACTGACGGGGCGCCGGCGGCTGCGCCCGTGGCGCGTCTTGCAGATGAGTTCAGCAAGCTGCCGGGGATCGGACCGAAGACCGCGCAGCGGCTGACATACTATCTGGTGCGAATGCCGGAGGAAGAGGCGCGCGCGCTTGCGGAGGCGATTGTCGCAGTGAAGGAGCGCATTGTGCTGTGCGGGGTATGTTACAACATCACGGAGACTGACCCGTGCGTGGTTTGCGCCAACCCGAGGCGCGACCGAGCGCGCATCTGTGTGGTAGAGGAGGCGCTGGACGTGCTGGCTCTTGAGCGCACGAACACATACCGAGGGATGTACCACGTGCTGCATGGCGTCATATCGCCGATGAATGGAATTGGGCCTGACGACCTTCGCATTCGACCATTGCTGGATAGGCTTCACGGCAACGACATCGAAGAGGTGATTCTAGCGACGAACCCAAACCTCGAAGGCGAGGCGACTTCAATGTACATCCAGCAACTCATTGCGCCGCTAGGGGTACGCATCACGCGGCCGGCACGCGGGCTACCTGTGGGAGGAGACCTGGAGTACGCGGACGAGGTTACGCTTGGGCGTGCGATTGAGGGACGGCAGGAATTCTAATGTACCGAAGTCGATGTACGCGGTGAACGAGATAGGGTTTGAATCGATACCGAACATATCGCACTGAGGGTGTGGTTATCAGGCAGATGCCGCTCGGAGAAGCTGATCGCATCCTGACGCTGTGCTCGCCGGATATGGGGAAGCTGCGGGCTGTGGCGAAGGGTGTGCGGCGCGTGAAGAGCAGGCTTGGTGGTCATTTGGAGCTGCTGAACCGCGCGTCCGTGTCGGTGGCGATTGGCAGGAATCTCGACACTATCAGCGAAGCATACGCGATAAGCACTTTCGGTGGCATACGAGACGACTTGCGGCGTGTCTCGCGCGGGCTTTATGTCGCGGAACTTGTGGACTGCTTTTCGTTCGAAGGCAGCGGTAATCAAGAGATGTATTCGCTGCTGCTTGGAACGCTGCACAGACTTGAGAACGGTAACAACCTAGCTATGTTAATGCGCTGGTTCGAGATGCGTCTGCTGGAGTGCTCAGGGTACATGCCCGAACTTGTGCATTGCGTAGAGTGCCGCGATTGGCTTGAGCCTGCCGACTACCTATTTGCTTGCGATAGCGGTGGCGTGCTGTGCCCGAACTGCCGCGCCTCGTCCACCGGCGCGCTGCTGCCTCTCCCGCTGAATACGATGAAAACGGTACGATTTATTCAGCGAGAGGCGTCGTTCGACAAGCTGGAGGCGCTGAGCGTGCCGTCGCAAATTCTCAACGATATGGAGCGGCTGATGCGGACTTACATACGCTACATCGTGGAGCGTGAGGTGAGGAGCGCTGAGTTTGTGAGCCGGACGAACAACTAACGAGACTTACAGGATGGATAGCATATGAATGGCGTGGGAACTCTGAAGATAGACAACGCTCGGTTCATTCTGACGGTGGACGCCGAGCGCAGAATAATTCGGGACGGTACGATTGTAGTTAGGGACGGGCGCATCGCAGAGGTTGGCAAGGCGCGCGATTTGGATTCAGTGCCCGCAGACCGCGTTATAAACGCCAGCGAGATGGTGATTACGCCGGGGATGATTAATGGCCACGCGCACATTAGCTACGCGCACGCAACGCGCGGCATATTTCCGGACACGCTGGGACCGGATTACCTGCCGAACGTATTCAGGCTGCAATCTGAGCTTGACGAAGAGGCGGAATACTGTGCCTCATTGCTGGCAATCGTGGAGATGCTGAAGGGCGGTACGACCTGCTTTATGGACCCGGGCAGCACGAAATTCCTTGATGCGTGTATGGACGCATACGAGCGGTCGGGTTGCAGAGTGATCGTAGGGACGCATGTTACGGACAAGCCGAATCCAGTGAATCTGCCGCAATATGAGACAGAAGAAGCCGTCTCCATAATGGAGAACACCATTCGGGAGTACGACCACCGCTTGAACGACAGGGTACGGGCGTGGGCGATGCCCTTCGATGCGAGCTATTCCACTGACGATATGCTGATTGCGGCAAAGCGCCTTGCCGATGAGTACGGCACGGGGCTTACGCTGCACCAGATTAATGCGCCGGCGACTGTTGAGGAGAGCCTGAAGGCGCATGGCATGCGCCCCGTCGAGTACCTGGATACGCTGGGCATTCTTGGCGAGAACGTGCTGCTGTCACATGTTATCGGGGTTGATGATGCGGAGATGGACGTGATGGCGAGAACGGGCGCGACGACGGTGATGTGCCCCTCTCAGACGTTGAAGCAGGCGACGGGCATCACCAGAATAGGCAAGCTGCCGGAACTGCTGGAGCGCGGCATCAGCGTAGGGCTTGGGACGGACGCGCCGAACAATTCGAACCTGATGGAGACCATGAGGGCAATGTATCTCGTCGCGGTGCTATACAAGGACGGACGACAAGACATGAGCATGATTCCGCCGGAGACTGCGCTGGAACTTGCGACCATCGGCGGTGCGGCGGCATTCGGAATGGCTGACGAGATCGGTTCTATCCAGGTGGGGAAGAAGGCGGACCTGGTGCTGTTCGATACGCGCCGTCCGGAGTGGCGAACCCTGTTCAATCCCCTGAACAATCTCGTGTACAACGCAGACGGCAGGAGTGTTCACACTGTCATTGTGGACGGCAGAGTGGTCGTGGAAAACTACAAGCCGACTTTCGTAGATGAGTGGGGGCTTATTCAGCAGTTGCAAGCTATCGGTGAAGCGGTACTGATAAAGACGGGCGTGTCTTTTCCTTCAAGATGGCCGGTGGTGTAAAGGCATAACTGTAATGCTACGGTAATACTTGATTACTATATTTACTTGATGGAAGTTCCCCAACTGAAATACTGGCTTGCGTTCAATCGCATTCGCGGCATTGGTCGTGTACGATTTAAGTTGCTTGAAGGCTCCTTCGAATCCATGGAAGCCGCGTGGTCGGCAAGTGAAACCGAATTGCGGACGGCAGGGCTGGACAGGCGCACGATACGCTCTGTCGTGAATGGCAGGCGCGAGGTCGAGCCTGACGCCGAAGCGGAACGGCTGCTAAAGAGCGGCATTCAGGCACTTACATGGCACGACGAAGAGTATCCTGCGCGACTAAAGGAAATCTACGACCTACCACCGATCATCTATGTCAAGGGCAGCCTGCTGCCGGACGACGAGAGATCGGTTGCTGTGGTAGGCACGCGCAATCCGACGCATTACGGGCGTCAGGTAACGGAGCGACTAGTCTATGATATTGGGAATGCGGGCGTTACTATCGTAAGCGGTCTAGCGCGAGGCGTTGACGGAGTGGCTCATAGAACTGCGCTAGATGCCGGACGGCGCACCGTTGCCGTACTCGGAAGCGGACTGGACATTATATATCCGCGGGAGCATACTAATCTGTCGGAACGGATTGCTGATAACGGTGCGCTGATCTCTGAGCATGCACTTGGCACAAGACCCGACGCCCGAAATTTTCCGCGCCGCAACAGGATAATGAGTGGAATGACGCTTGGAACGCTGGTAATCGAGGCGGGCGCGAGGAGCGGCGCACTGATAACGGCTCGACAGGCACTTGAGGAGAACAGGGAAGTGTTCGCGGTGCCTGGAAGTATATATTCGCCGAGCAGTGAGGGCACGAACAGGCTCATCAGGGAATCGGCGGCGAAGCTGGTTACGACCTGCGAGGACGTGCTCGAAGAACTGAACCTTACGGCAGTAGCGCGGCAAATCGAGATGGCGGCGCTCTTCCCGGACGATG
>JAGGDZ010000439.1 GCA_024648655.1 Chloroflexota bacterium
CAAGCCCCGCGAGTTCGACCTGCTTGCGCTGCTCGCCAAGAACCGCTCTCGCGCCTTCACCCGCGACCAGATTCTTGAACGCCTCTGGGGGCATGACTACTACGGTGATAGTCGCACCGTGGATGTCCATGTCCGCTGGCTGCGCGAGAAGATCGAGCCTGAACCAAGCAAGCCCGTCAGAATCGTGACGATTCGCGGCGTAGGATACCGCTTCGACGGATGAGGCTGCCTCGCTCGCTCCACTGGCGCATTGCTCTGGCATACACTGCGCTGATTTTCGCGAGTCTCGGAATCGTCAGCCTGTATCTCGTCGGTTTCGTGCGCGACACTTACATCGCCAACCTCCAGGACAGTCTCGATAGGCAGGCGCACCTCGTGAGCGCCAGAGTGTCCGGTGTGCTTTCGGATTCTCGACATAGCGATGCAGAGTTACAGTTGCTCATATCCGACCTTGGCAAAGTCCTGGATGCGCGGGTTACGGTTATAGGCGCAGACGGCAAAGTAATCATCGACAGCCTGCAATCGTCCGCGCAGCTCCCGTCCCAGTTCGGACGCAGCGAAGTGCGAGCCGTACTTTCACAGAACCTTTCGACTGTCGCCGGCGTTGGCTCACCTCTGGATGGCACTTTCGATGGAGCGATGATCTACGCTGTCGCGCCCGCAACGATCGGGCAGGATGTAGCCGCAGCAGTTCGTGTCGCCGTCCCTGTATCGCGCGTGCAGCCTGACATCAATCGACTGATCGCGAGCATCGCCGTAGCCGCCGTTCTGGTCGGATTGCTGTCAGTCGGCGCCGGCTACTTCCTATTCCGCCGTACATCGCGCTCCGTGCGCGCTGTCACCGAGGGAGCGAATCGGTTCGCGCAGGGAGACCTTGTGCACCGCGTATCCGAGACATCCTCCGACGAGGCGCAGGAACTGGCTGCCACGTTCAACAGTATGGCAGACACCATTCGGAGTATGTTGAGCGACATGTCGGCGGAAAGCAGCAAGCTGACAGCGATGCTTGACACGATGGAAGACGGCGTTGTCGTAATAGAGGCGGACGGCAGGATAACGCTGATGAACAGCGCAGCGGAATGGCTTCTGGACATCAGCGCGCGTGATGCCGTCGGCGCCCGCCTTGTTGAGGCGCTGCGCGACCACGAGATTCAGCAGGTGGCTGCGCTGTCGCTCGACACCGGGCAGATACGACAGACGGAGGTCGAACTGCTGCCGCACCGCCGCTTTCTGAACGCCATAGCGACTCCGCTCGGCGGCAGCAGCGACAACGGTATCCTGCTTACGCTGCACGATCTCACAGCCGACCGGCAGGTGGAGAACACCCTGCGTGAGTTCGTAACCAATGTGTCGCACGAACTTCGCAGCCCACTCGCATCCGTAAAGGTGATGGTGGAGACATTGGAGGAAGGCGCGCTTGACGACGGCAGGACTGCGCGCAACTTCCTCCGGCGCATGAACCGCGAGGTTGACCGGATGAACGCGATGGTCGAAGATCTCCTTGAACTTTCACGCCTCGAAAGTGGTCATCAGCTTCCAAGCCTCACGCCGCTGAACCTATCCGCTCTGGTCTCCGAAGTTATCGTCGAATACGGTGGCAGGGTGGATGAAGTGGCGTTCCATGCTCGTTTGCCGCAGTCGCCGGCGATTGCGCTGGGAGACCGCAGCAAGTTGCGTCAAGTGCTGGTGAACCTGCTGGACAACGCCCTGAAGAACACGGAGAGTGGCAGCGTTGAAGTATCCGTGAATGCCGAAGAAGGCAGGCACCGCGTCAGCGTGCGGGACACCGGCGCAGGCATAGCGCGAGAGCACCTGCCCCATGTGTTCGAGCGCTTCTACAAGGTTGACCGCGCCCGTCGGGACGGCGGTACCGGGCTGGGACTTGCGATAGTGCAGCAGATAGTTCAGGCGCACGGAGGCGAGATCTGCGTAGAAAGCGAAGAAGGCAGGGGCAGCACGTTCAGTTTCACCGTACTGCGGCACTGATGAGACGCATCGAAGTGTATGAGGCAGTTTCACGCAACTGCGGCATATTCCACCATCAGTCTCTCAAGACTCTCAGCCTGTAAACCGAAGAGTTTGAAGTGTTCCGTCATCAGCGGTTTCTACGCTTGATATGCGCTCTTGTTCGATCGCCATGCGTAAATTCCCTTAATGCTATCAGACCCTTAATGTCTATTCCGTTTATATCGATATTATCGACATTATCGATATGGTTAAGGTGCTGCTGTCAATCTCGTACGCATTGCCGATGCCGCATCCGAGAGGTTTCACCGCTCCACTCGCCGCAAAGGACCCCTTCATTAACGGGCTGTTAACAATCTGTTCACTGAGACTTAATCATGGGCAAGTAGCGTAGATTGAGTATGGAAAGTACAGTGCCGCAGCCCC
>JAGGDZ010000263.1 GCA_024648655.1 Chloroflexota bacterium
GCCTGGGTTTGGAAGAACGCCGCGCCCGCCGCTATCTTCTTTTCCATTCGGCCGATTTCACGGTCTAAGTCGTCTGCGCCCGGGTTTACCACGGCGCCCACAAACAAGTCCGGCGCGCCGCGCAGGTTCGCGCCCGACATGTCGCTGCCGGCCTGCAATCCGGTCAGAGATTGCAGCAGTGCAGTCGAGTCGATGTCGAATACTGGCTTGGCGTCGGGATGATCGCCGCCCCCGGGGTGGTCGCCTGTCATCGTGACGATGTTGCGAATCCCCAGCGCCGCCGCCGCCAGCACGTCCGCTTGCAGCGCGATGCGATTGCGGTCTCGGCAGGTAATCTGGAGTATAGGCTCAAGTCCTCTGTCAAGCAGAAGGTGGGCGGCAGCAATCGGCGACATGCTCATACGCGCCGTGTGTGAGTCCGTCAGGTTGAATGCATCCACCACGCCGCGCAGCGACTCCGCACGCTTTAGGAGAGGCACCAGTTCCGTACCCTTCGGTGGGTTAAGCTCGGTCGTGATGACGAATTTTTCCGATTGGAGCAACGCGGCAAGAGACTTGTCGGCCATCTTCCACCACCTATAGCTTTCCATCAATGTTAGCGTAGATTTAGATGCGGTAGGTTGATTATAATTTGGGCGATGAGCGATTGAAAGTATAGAAACTGACATGTATGTCCAGGATGAAGGGAATAGAGAAGGGGATAGATATGAGCGCGACACTGATTGACGGCACGAGCATCGCAGCGGAAGTGCGCGGTGAAGTCGGAGAGGGTGTAGCTGAGATGCGCGCCAAGCACGGCATCGCGCCAGGTCTGGCGGTAGCGCTCATCGGTGATGATCCCGCGTCTGCCGTGTATGTACGCATGAAAGAGCGAGCCGCAGTCGAGGCTGGCATGGTGTCTGAGACAATCAGGCTGCCTGCCGATACATCGCAGGATGAGGCTCTCGCGATCGTACAGCGTCTTAACGAGGACGCACGCTATCATGGCATCCTAGTGCAGCTTCCTTTGCCCGACCATATCAGCGAGGATGCCGTGATAGAGTCCATCAATCCGGACAAGGATGTTGATGGGCTGCATCCCTTCAATATGGGATTATTGATGGCAGGCAGGCCGCGTTTTATTCCGGCGACACCGTTCGGAATCCAGCAGATGCTCTTGCGGACGGGCAATGATCCATCGGGCAAGCATGTGGTCGTGTGCGGGCGCAGCAATATAGTGGGCAAGCCAATCATTAATCTGCTGATGCAGCGCAGGGACGGCGCGAACGCGACCGTGTCAGTCTGCCACACGCGCACCCGCGACCTCGCGGAGATGACGCGGCAGGCGGACATCCTCATCGCGGCGGTGGGCAGTCCACGGATGATTACGGCAGACATGGTGAGTGCGGGCGTGGTGGTCATTGACGTGGGTGTGAATCGCGTCGATGCGCCGGAACGAAGGCGCGGGTATCGTCTGGTCGGCGATGTTGACTTCGATGCGGTGTCTGAGAAGGCATCGGCCATTACGCCGGTGCCCGGCGGCGTGGGGCCTATGACTATAGCCATGCTCTTGCAGAACACGATGACCGCGGCGCGCCGGTCGATCCATCCGGACCTGCGATGACAGCACAGACTCCCGACGGCGTCCTGCGAACATCGGACTTCGACTACGACCTGCCGGAGTCGCTGATTGCCCAGACTCCGATGGAGCCGCGGGACCACTCACGCCTGATGTCGCTGTGCCGCGCTGATGGCAGCATAGGACATCACCGATTTTACGAGTTGCCAATTTTGCTGCGGCCGGGCGACCTGATGGTCTTCAATGACAGCCGCGTGATGCCAGCGCGACTGCGGGGCAATCGCGTTTTGCCCGAGCGATTGCGCGTATCGCGTGATTCTGGCGGCGCAATCGAATTACTGCTTCTCGCACGCCTGTCGCCCGGTATCTGGCGCGCCATCGGGCGGCCGGGACGCCTGTTGCGGCGCGGGTCCGAATTCGTGGTGACGGGCGAAGGCGGCTCGATGAGAGGCGAGGTGCTTGAAATCGAGCCTGAAGGCGAGCGCATCATCCGTCTGGATGACGAGGAACGCCTGCACGATGTGGGTGAAGTGCCGCTGCCGCCGTACATCACTGAGACGCTGGCGGACTCCGAACGCTACCAGACGGTATATGCGCGCGAGGAGGGTAGCGCAGCCGCGCCCACTGCCGGTCTGCACTTCACCGACGAACTGTTGAGGCTGATCCGAAGTAAGGGCGCGGCGACCGTGTTCGTTACGCTGCACGTGGGCTGGGGCACATTCCGCCCGATCAAGAATGACGACCCTACGGAACACACTATGCATGCCGAATACTGGGAGCTTTCACCCGAAGCTGCAGAAGCCATTCGCAGCGCCAAGGCGGAAGGAAGACGGGTCATATCAGTGGGAACGACGGCCGTGCGTCTTCTGGAGCACGCGGCATCGAAGTCCGAGGATGGGTTGCCAAACGCGGGTTCCGGCTGGGCGGACATCTTCATCACACCCGGTTACCGCTTCAAGGTCGTTGACGCGCTGATAACGAACTTCCACCTGCCACGTTCCACGCTGCTCATGCTCACCAGCGCCATATCAAGCCGCGACCTGATGATGCGTGCCTACAACGAGGCAGTGGAGCAGCGATACCGCTTCTACAGCTTCGGCGATGCAATGTTCATACATTAGGTATCAGGCATTAGGTATCAGGCGTCAGGGCTAATTGGGATAGATAGGATGAGTGAGGAATGAAGGTATTTACGCTGACAAACGAATTGTGGCTGCCTCAGTCGCCCGAAGAAGTCTTTCCTTTCTTTGCGGACGCAGGCAACCTAGAGCGCCTCACGCCGCCGTCATTGCGTTTCCGTATCCTGACGCCGACGCCAACCGAGATGGCAGTGGGTACGCTGATAGACTACCGTATCGGGCTACGCGGCATTCCGATGAGCTGGCAGAGCGAGATAACGGCATGGGAGCCGCCCTATCGGTTCGTGGATGAGCAGCGGCGCGGTCCGTACCGTCTGTGGGTTCATGAGCATGTGTTCATTCCACAGGGCGCTGTCGCGCAAGGGGGCGACGCGCAGGGAGACGGAACGCTTGCCAGGGACATCGTGCAGTACGCTGTTATCGGAGGGGCAATCGTGCAGCGCCTGTTTGTCGCATCCGAGCTAGAGCGCATCTTCGAGTATCGCAACGCCGCGCTAAAGGACTACTTCGCGGTGGGCGTAACCTGAATAACGTTCTTCGACTCTATATCTTCCGTACAAAACGGAAGTGCGCCTAATGTGCCCCAGTTCTCGCTTGCGGCATTAGCCAGAAAGGCGGTAGCGTTTTATACGCTGCGAGTGTCTGTTCGGTGCAGCAGAGGTGAGGGAACGCAGCGGAAAGTGTGCAACCGTCATGATGTACACGAACACGATAACCAGCCGCTTCTTTCGCTCTTTTCAGCAGCGCAACTACCGCCTACTGTGGCTGTCCGACGGCGTTACCAGCTCCGCCGAGCAGATGGAATTCCTAGTGCTGGTGTGGTTCGTCGCCACGCATACGGAATCCGCCTTTCTCGTAACTCTGTACGGCGCTCTTCGCTTCACGGGCACCCTCTTTGCGCCCTTCTACGGTATCGTTGTGGACCGCTACGACCGTCTGATGCTGCTGAGGGTATCGCGCATAATTTTCACCGTCATCGCCCTCATAATCGCGGCGCTCTCCTTCCTGGGGCTTATCCAGATCTGGCACATCTTCGTTCTGACGGGCGTAGCCGGTATGGTACGCGCGTTCGATAACGTAACGCGCCAGACGCTCCTGGCGGACATGGTGCCGCGCCGGAACCTCGGCAACGCCATCGCTCTTACAAGAACCGGGCGGGACACGACGCAGATAGTCAGTCCGGTGATAGGCGGCTTTCTGCTTGACTCATTCGGGCTGGGCTGGGCTTATGTCGTCATTATCGCGCTGCTCATTGGCGGCACCGCGCTCACCATTCCGGTAAAGCCGCCGCCCAGATTTCCTGCCACTCGTGGCGAGTCCATATTCACGACTCTCGCGGAAAGCTTCCGCTATGCTCGAAGCCACCAGGTCATACTCGCGCTGCTCCTTCTCGCCTTCCTCGTCAATTTCACGGGCTTCCCGCTTAATCAGGGTTTAGCGCCCGTTTTCGCCCGTGACGTGCTACTCACCGACTCCACGGGTTTGGGCTGGCTGCTCGGCGCGTACTCAGCAGGCGCATTCGTCGGCTCGATAATCATAGCGGGCATCGGCAATATGGACCGCGCCGGCAGACTGATGTCGCTTGGCTCAGTCGCATGGCACGCGTCAGTCGCCGTACTTGCCGCCTCCACGCTCTTCAACGTTTCTCTTAGCCTGCTCGCACTCACAGGTCTGGTGCAGTCCTTCACTATGGTGACGATGTCCATTCTGCTGCTTGGCAGCACACCTACCGAGATTCGCGGGCGCATGATGGGCTTGCGCTCGCTCGCCGTGTACGGTCTGCCACTCGGACTCCTCGTATCCGGCGCAATCGCCGACACATTGGGGATCAAATTCGCCCTAGTGGGCAACGGCATCATCGGAATCGGCATCACGGTGATCATCGTCTTAGCGCTCAGAGGTATCTGGCGCGCCTGACGACACATCTATGACTTTGGTGTACGGCTTCAGTGTCTGACTTCATGCGTCCGACACCTCTTGCTGTTGAATGCCGATAATCTCCGGCTGATCGAACCATGGTTGACCGAACGCGCTAATTCCCTAATGGCCGGCGTCAGTTTTCAAGAACGGTGGGGTTCATCACTCTTTGCGGCTTGCCCTCGATGTAACCGCGTATATTTTCAAGGGTCTGCCCATAGAACGCTATATATGTTTCATGCGTTACATAACCGAGGTGTGGGGTCAGGAGAACGTTGTCCAGAGTAAGAAGCGGATGGTCGGCTGGCAGTGGTTCTCGATCGAAGACATCCAGCCCGGCGCCTGCAATTATGCCCGACTGAAGTGCGCTTATAAGTGCGCTTTCGTCAACTATGGGACCTCTGGATGTGTTCACGAGGTACGCTGTTGACTTCATCAACTCGAACTCTCTTGCTCCGAGCAGCCCTACGGTTCTTTCACTCAGCCGCAAGTGAATTGTTACGATGTCCGACTGATGCAGAAGTTCATCCTTGCTCACCAGCAAGGCGCCGTTGGACTCGGCATGCTCTTGTGTCAGGTTCCGGCTCCACGCGAGAATGTTCATGTGAAATGCGCGCGACACCTCTGCCATCTGGCTGCCGATGTTGCCGAGTCCCAAGATTCCAATCGTCTTGCCGTCCAGCCCTGTGCCAAGAGTGCGCTGCCACGAGCCTGAGCGTGTCGCCTGATGCTCGAGAGGGATATGGCGCAGGAGTCCGAGGATCAAGCCCCAGGTAAGCTCCATCGTCGCCCTCGACGAACCTTCAGTTCCACAGACTACGATGCCAAGTTCGGTTGCAGCTTCAAGGTCGATGGCGGCGTTTCTCATCCCCGCGCTGGCTATCATCTTGAGATTGGGCAGGCGCGCCAGCAAGGAACGTGGGAAGGGCGTTCGCTCCCTTAGCGCCATGACAATATCGAACTCTCTTAGCCTATCGACAATGGCGTTCTCGTCGGTTAAGTGGTCGTGGAACACTTCGACCGCGCATTCGGAACCGAGTGTGGACCAGTCGGCATAATCGAGAGCGACTCGCTGGTAGTCGTCAATTAGGGCTATTTTGGTCACGGATTTAGTCATGGATTCATTCATGTCCTTTCTTGAGTGGCGGTTCGGAACGGCTCAATGGGTTTAGAAGGGCGGGTGGTAATTGCCGACACCGCATCACATCCAGATACGGCTAACACCGCCTTCGGAGTCGTCATCGGCAGAGCGCTGCGCCTGACGCGCGAAGGCTATTCCCCAGACATTCAGAGCGCCCGCGTCCTTTAAGGCTTGGGCGCAATCGGACATAGTGCTGCCAGTGGTGACGACGTCGTCTATCAGCATGTAGCGCTTGCCCTGCACGTCTGCGCGGCATTCGAAGGCGTCGGTGATGTTGAGCCGGCGGTCGCCGGGCGATTCCATGCTGACTTGTGGCGGTGTATTGCGTGTGCGCCGCAAAGTATCGGTTTCCACAGGTATGCCCGTAAGGTTGCTCAGATCTCGGGCGATAAGCTCGGACTGGTTGAAGCCGCGACTGCGTTCTCGCCTGGGATGGAGCGGCACGGGGCAAAAGGCGTCGATGGGATACGGGTTGCGTTCCAGGTATGCGGCGAGAAGGCGTGCGACGTAGGGCACAGCAATGCGTATCCGGCGGTACTTGAGGTCGTGGAGGATGCTCCTTGCACTGCCACGGAACTCGTAGGGCGCCCGTACACTATCGAAGGCAGGAGCGCTGCGCCTGCATGAATCGCAGAGTTGCGGAACGCGCGGGCTGGCGCAGAGGAAGCAGTACGGACGCCGGAGAGGCGGCAGGTCGGATTCGCAATCGGCGCAGAGATAGTTACCCTCGCGCTTGCAGACCACGCAATACTCAGGCAGAACGAGGTCTAGCAGCGCGAGGGATGTCTTTTTCAGCAGATGTCCTACGGGGCTTGAGTCCACGCCCCTGAAGATTCGCCGGATCCCTGCCTTCGCTGGAATGACGCCTGGCAATTCTACACACGGACGAACTTGGAGACGCGCTCTCCCTGTCCGATCTCGGTTACATAGATGCTGCCCTTGGAATCCACGCAGATGCCATGTCCGCCGATGACGCTGCCATGCGCCGCGCCCTCGTCGCTGCCGCGCCAGCGCGATAGCAGGTCGCCGTCGAGAGTCCAAATGCTAACGCCGGTGCCCGCGCCCTGTTCCACTACATAGACGATGCTGTCGTGAATCCAGAGGTCGCCGGGAGATTCCAGATCAGTCCATTCTTCGAGGAAATTGCCGTCGCCGTCAAAAATCTGGATGCGGTTGTTCTCACGGTCGCAGATTATGACACGCCCGCGCTCATCGACCCAGATGTTGTGAAGCAGAGCGAACTCGCCGGGGCCTGTGCCCTGCTTGCCCCAGGAGTGAAGCAGCTCGCCGTCTGCGCTGAACTTGTGGACGCGGTGTCCGCCGTAGCCGTCGGAGACGAACATGTTGCCGTTGGGCGCGATGGCGAGACCGGATGGCATATTGAAAGGCATCCCTTGGAACGACGGGGATGGGGCGAGCTTCTCGCCGAGCGTGCGGATGACCTCGCCGCCGGGTGTGTATTCGGTGGCGATGTGGAAGTCGCGGTCAACGAGCCACACATTGTCGTTGGGCGCGATGTATATGCCGTGCGGGTTGGCGGAGAATGTGCCCTCGCCCCACGATGATATGAAATTGCCGTCGGTGTCCCAAATCGTCAGGGGATGCGCGCCCCTGCTGAAGATGTACACTTCGTCCTGCGAGTTGACCGCGCCATCGGACGCCGCGCCGAACGCCCAGTACTTGGGCATGTTGGGCCACTCGGAAACTCGTTCGTACTGATAGTTGCCGGATCCTACGGTTGCCATACTGGACACCTCCGATTTCATTGCTTGCTGATGTTCGGAGGGATTGTATGTGCGTGTGGCAGGATAGTCAACGCCCTGATACAATCGGCGCGAATCGTAGGGAGTCCCAGAGACAACGAGGAACGGATATGGCGAAAATTACGAAAGAGCAGATACATCAACTGGCGCTCATTGCCGGATTACAGGTTGACGACGACCGCGCGGAGAGCATAGCGGCGCGGCTGGCTTCGGTGCTGGAGGCACTGGACGAGATTCCGTCGGATGCGATAGCGTCCGTCGAGCCGGCGCTCGTCTTCGCGCCATACGAGGCTACCCATGAGTAACACGGAACTTCACTATAAGCCGATCACCGAACAGTCAGCTATGCTGCGGGCGGGCGAACTGTCGCCGGTAGAATTGACGCAGGCATACTTGGCGCGCGTCGAGGCTCTTGACGGCGAGCTGGGGGCATATATCACGGTCATGGGAGAGCAGGCGATGACGCAAGCGCGTCAAGCCGAGTCCGATATGGCGGCGGGTGTGGACAAGGGCGCGCTGCACGGTATTCCGCTTGCCATCAAGGACATCATCTACACGAAAGGGGT
>JAGGDZ010000305.1 GCA_024648655.1 Chloroflexota bacterium
CGTATCCCCTCAGTGCGTCTATTGCAGATACGAGAGTGTCAGGACGGTACTTCCGAAGGTAACCTTGCAATTTTTCTCTATCCGCCTTATTGAGCCGATATTGTATCGCAAGGTCGCACATAAATAACACATCATTTACCACTTGTCCCCGTCTTCTAGGATTAGCCTTAATGTCCAGAAGTTTGAGAAGGCGGTCAAAAGTACCACTCAAGAAAACTTGTAAATCTTCGGCAGCACAGAATGGAACATCTTTTGACGCGAAGTACACTTGATATGGGATTATTTGGCTTCGATTGTGTCCAATAATGGCAACACGGCTTGGACTTATGCCTTGTTCGAGCGACTCTTGGATTATGTCATAGACATAATCCAAAGACTCTGTGACATTATCAGTTTCCCTAATTTCAATCTGTGCATTTTCAGAACTTGCTGCCGCTATGAGTTTAGGGACCCTTCGGTCATTGTATTTAATCAATTGTTGGGAATGATTGACAATGTTTGCTGGAGAACGATAATTTACTCCTAGCGTGTAAGTTTGGAAATCGGAGGGTAGAAACTTATCAGGGTTGAGGATATACTCTGGTGTAGCACCTCGCCATTCAAAAATCGCTTGATCATCGTCTCCTGCAATGGTAATTGTGGCCCGATTGCGTTCTGCGATAGCCTTTATCAACGCAAGGTCAAGAGGATTGATGTCCTGAAATTCGTCAACAAAGATATGGTTGTAGCCTGCTGCACCGGAAAGTAATCGCCCCTGTTCGATGTTCTTACGCTCATCCAAGTAGGCAAAATACTTCTGGTCCTCCAATGTAAATGTGCGCTGATTGATTAGATACGCTGTGGCCTCTAGCCAAAATCTGAAAAATGCGTTATAGACTGCGCGCTGCAACGTACTTCTAGAATCTTCTAATAAGTCACTGTCAAGTACGTCGAACATCGCTAGCGTTCTGCATTGCTCTTCTATTCTCCATCCCAGCCCTTCTTCTTCGAGTGCGTTCCAGTGTGCCGCAAACTGTTCGTAGTCTGAATGTCGAACATGGTCGAAGCCCAGAGTTTTGAATGTGTCAATCGCATCCATTAAGGTTCGAGGAGATCGGCTTTTCTTCCATCGATTACTGCTCATAATCGCATTTCTAATGTTCTCATGATTTTGCCATACCGGCTGGAGCTGATTCTGCATGGCAAAGTGTAACTGCTCCCCCGTGATTGTCCTAGGGAACTCCGTAAAGTTCTTGATTCGCCTATTCCCCCAGGAGTTTAGTGTTCTGACTTCAACGATGTTTCGGATATTCGAGAAGTTGTTGTCTTCTCGAAGTCTGGTCGAAAGTTCCTGCTGAGCTGCCCGAGTGAAAGTTACAATGAGAAAACGCGTACTCTGTTCACTCGTCTCGGCAAGATGTTTGCATCGGTATAGCAGGCAGAGAGTCTTCCCGCACCCGGCCGGTGCTAGTAGCCTTATATTCCCTGCCGGCGCTTCACAGAATGCTCTTTGCGACTTATCGAGTTGTTCCATCATTTGCTCCGCCTTTCCTTTTTGCCATTATCGTAAATGCAAGAACGCGTACAGCACCCCTCCACTTTTCACAGTGAAGGGGCGCTGTATATTCATTTCTATCCTTTACCCCTGCGCTATGCTACCCCATTCATCCTGTCCGTCCGCTTGGTTCAGGTCAATTACAACTTAACTACAGCGTCATCACCGATTTGATGACGCTGTCCTCCCGAGCTTCGTACATGTCATATGCCTTCTGCACGTCGTCGAACTTCATCAGGTGCGTCGCCATCTCGCCCGGATCCCACCAGCCGCGCTCCTTCAAGTCGATCATCGTCTCGATGTGCGTGATGGGATCGCCGCTGGTCGCGCCCTGCGTCGGGATGATGGTCGGCGCGTTCCGCAGGAAGAGCGACGTGTCCAACGGCACTCGATCCTCGGATGCGTTCTCCTGTATGCCGAAGATGATGACCTTGCCTAGGTTCCTGACTAGCCGCAAGGAGGCTTCCAGGCAGTCCCTGTAGCCCGCCGCCTCTACGGTGATGTCCGCGCCCTGCCCGCCGGTCAGTTCCATGACTGCCTCGTCAAGGTTCTCCTTGCTGGGGTTAATGGTGTGGGTTGCGCCGAAGCGCTTGGCGAACTCCAGCCTGTAATCGAACAGGTCGGCGGCAATGACCTTGCGAGCGCCCGCGCGCGCGCATATCGCAGTGAAGGACAGACCGATCGAGCCTTGCCCCATCACCAGCACATCCTTGCCCAGTATGGTTCCCATCTGCTGGCAGGAGTACAGCACTGTGCCGGACGGCTGGCACATGACCCAGCTGGTCAGGTCGCCGTGATCGGGCAGGGCTGCCATGCGCCCTTCATCGCCGTTGATGTACTCCACAAGTCCCCCGTTTGTTCTGGGTCCCGGCAGCACGATGACGCGCTGCCCGACGGAAAACTTGTCGGAGCGGCTCTCGACGACTGTGCCCGCCGCTTCGTGGCAGGGCCCGCCGACGCGCATCGGATACTCTTCTTCGGGATGGACCGGCCCGTAGGCGTGGCGAATGTCGCTGCCGCATACCGACCATGTTTCCAGTTTGATGAGACATTCGCCGTCAATGATGTTGGGAATATCCACTTCTTCGATTTCAAATCTCTTGGGGCCCGCAATTCGCGCTGCTCTCATAGTATCGTCACCGTCCCTCCTAATGGTGATGTTCCTATGGCTACCATAGGCGTCTGTTGTGAAATACCGCACTATACATTACGGTAGAAGCGCGCCGATGACAAGAGTTTGGCGTATTCGGCACGCAATGCGTCGGCATCGAGTGCCTGCCGGTTATGGTCTATGCTAACTTAGCAGGTAGTCGTATAATTGGCGGCGGCGCACTTCGATGCGCGCTAAATATCATATCAAAAGCAAAACAAGGAGGATGACACACATGCAGGTTGTCAGAAAGGGTCAGAACGAAGCGGAAGACCGCACGGACGCGCCGATATTCTACGGAGGCAAGGTGACGGGCGAGGCGATTGTCGGCGGCGGGATGAGCGGAGACTTCAACTTCAACAAGGTCAGCTTCTTCAACGGCGCGAAGAACAAGTTCCACACGCACACGAGTGACCAGATTCTATTCGTGCTTAGCGGCAAGGGCTATGTGGCGACCGACGCGGAGCAGGTCGAAGTGGGCGAAGGCGATACGGCGCTGATTCCCGCAGGCGAAAGACACTGGCACGGCGCAGTTGACGGCGAGGACTTCTCGCACATCTCGCTGACGCATCCAACGAGCCAGACGACCGTGTACGACGATTAGGCGCAGGCGACCGGCGGTCAGCATTCTATGCCGCCGCGGTGTAATTGCTGGCCGCTTACCGGGCTTGTTTACTGAGTTTCCGCCAGCGCGTCTTCGATGGCGCTGCGGAATGCTTCGTAGTCGCCGACCACGCGCTTGCCGTTGACCAGCACCGTTGGAGTGCTGTTGATTCCGCGGTCAAGGGCGTCAAAATGGCTCGCCTTGACGCGCTCAAACGTCCGTCCGCTCTGCATGCACTCTTCGAACTCCGCGGAATCCAGATCCACACTTTCCGCCGTTTCCCTAATCCATGTGACTGAGAAGCCGCTTGTCTGCGCTTCAACCCAGTTGTCAAATATGGCGTCGTGGAACTCCCAGAACCTGCCCTGTTCGGCGGAGCACTCGGTTGCCATCGCCGAAATCATTGAGTTCTCGTTGATGACGATGAAGTGACGATAGACGAAACGCACCTTGCCCGATTCTACAAAATCTTCGATTATCTCTCGCCCTGGCCCGAGGGCGAATGTGCGGCAGTACGGTCATAGAAAGTCCGAGAACTCTACGACCGTGACGGGGGCGTTCGGGTCGCCTAAAATCTGCGCGAAGGTTTCGTCCGCAATATCGGCATCCACGTCGCCATTATCCGATTCTACGCTCATCGCGGATGCCTGTTCCAAGTTTCCTACGAATGCTAGTTCCAATCGTATGGTGTCTTCGACGCTGAGCACTATCGCTACGCTGGGCTTGTCCATTGCGAACTGCTCGAAGGTGATGTCAATAGCGGCGATGCCTGTAATGATGTCGCCAAACTCCGCCGTCACATCCCAGGTAACGGGCCGAGTCTGGTCACGAATGGTCAGGTCGCCGCTTATGCTGAACTCGACCGTGCCGCTTGCCTCGCCGACGGGCGAAGATAAGCCTTCAACCGAAGTTGGATGGAACACTACCTCAGGGTACTGCGCCGTCTGAAGAGTGCGCTCGCGCACATATCGATCGCGGCGGTCGCTGTCGGTCCTCAGCGTGCCAGCCTGTATGACTATGACGCTCTCTTCCACAACTACGCCGCCGTCACCATCGAACACTATTCGCCCGACGACCTCACTCGTCTCCCCGGTGGCGACGAAGTAACCTTGTCGCGCCAGCTCTTCCTCCACCTTGTAGCGGGCGACAGTGCCTTCACCGAGAGCGAACACAGTCGTTCCTTGCGACGCTTCAGCAGGTTCGGCGGGTGGTTCGGCTGTCGGCGCCGGTGCCTCGGTCGCCGCCGGTTCAGGCGCAGTGGTGGCCGTTGGAACGGGAGCAGCGGTTGGCGCAGGAGCGGCAGTCGGGGGCGGCTGAGGGGTCGCCGTGGGTGCGGGTGGAACCGCTGTTGGCGCCGTTATGGGGATTTGGGTCGGCTGAGGTTCCGGCTGCTGAGAGCAGGCGACCAAGATTGCTGCGAAGATGGCAATAAGCGCCGCGCCGACTAAGACGCGGCTGAGGGAATAGGTCATTAGGATATAACTCCGATGTGTTGGATCGCGGATAATCGCTGCATACAGGATAGCATAGGGGATGGAATACCATGGGCATGTACCATGGGCATGTTAGGTATATGAGACTAAGCTAAGAAACGCGCCAGCTCGTCCCGCTCGAAAGTGGGAAGTGGGCGTTCCACCCCGCCTGATATGAGGCGCAACCCCTCGGACTTCGGCGTAATCCTGCCGATTACGCTTGCGGGGATGCCTTTTTCACCTAGTGCTACGGCTAGGCGCTCAGCATCCGCGGGCGGCAGTGTTGCCAGCAGCGCGCCGGATG
>JAGGDZ010000524.1 GCA_024648655.1 Chloroflexota bacterium
CGCTCGCTCAAATCATATCTCGTAGCGAGGCGCTCAATTTCAGTGGATTGATGAGTCTCGAAGATGACGACCTCGGTGAGGACGTCGATATATTGATCGAGAAATCTTGCCATCGCATCCAGCAGACGCTGGACACCCGCGAGATGCTTGAAGGGAACGATATAGCGGTGGAGACGGTGTGTGTAGGCGCACAACTGCCTCATCTGGCGAGTGAAGTTAGCGGTGTAACGGAAGTGATCAACGGAGCTTATGCCTTGATGGATATACGGCACAGTGCGTTTCTCCCGGAACTTGAACCTGCCGCAAGGGTGCTCGCTGCCGTAACCAGCCTGCCTGAGCCTGGGGTTGCGATACTCGACACGGGGCGCAAGGCGATGGGCGATGACTACGGATTTCCGATCATCGCAGGCCGCGAAGAGTTTGAAGTTGCGTCAATGAGCGCCGAGCATGGCAAGCTAAAGTGGCAAGATGGCGCTGATGTATCGTTGAGTCTGGGCGACAGAATATGGTTTACGCCTTTAGACATAGGCGCCTGCGTGAATGTGTATGATTACATTCATGCCGTGCGTGGCGGCACACTTGAGACCGTGCTGGATATATCCGCGCGAGGCTTGTATCGATAGTCAATACCTGATGAAATGAAGAGGGAGCATACTGATGGAAAACTATCGTCCTCTTACAGGAACCGACATAGATGACCTAGACACGCCCTGTCTGTTAATTGACATGGACTTGCTGGAGCGCAACTTCGGGCTTATCGCCGACACGTACAGGGACACCGAGTGCAAGATGCGCGCTCATATCAAAAATCTCAAGACGCCGATTCTTGCACATATGCAGATTCGAGCGGGCGGCACCGTGGGCGGCGTCTGCGCGGCAAAGGTGTCAGAGGCGGAGGCGATGGTCGAGGGTGGTATCGACGACATCCTGATTCCGAATCAGGTCGTGACACCCGAGAAGATTACGCGTCTATGCACTTTGGCAAAGCAGGCGAGGATGATGGTCGCAGCCGACAATTCGGAGAATCTGCAAGCGCTGTCGGATACGGCGAGCGAGATGGGCGTGTCCGTCGGAGTTGTAATCGAAGTGGACACGCAGATGGAGCGGGCGGGCATACGCGCGACTGAGCAGGGTGTGGCGCTCGCCAAAGTCGCGGATTCGCTGCCCGGCATCGAATTCAAGGGTGTGATGAGTCACCAGACGCTGCCGGGCCAGCCGGACCGGGAGACACGCTTCATCGAGGGACCGCGCTTCATCCAGAAGACTCTCGATGTGAAGGATGCCATTGAAGCGGAAGGCATTTCTGTGGAGGTAGTATCCGCAGGGGAGAGCTGGACATACGATATATGCCCGACGATTCCTGGCGTTACCGAAGTCGAGGGTGGAACTTATGCCTTAATGTCGCATGCATACGCTTACATGGAAGATTTCGAGTTCGCCGGCAAGATTCTTGGCACTGTCACCAGTACACCTCGCCCCGGCGTCGCAATAGGAGACACGGGTTCGCGCTGCCTGGCGTCGCCCAGTGGAGTGCTCCCGCAACTGGTCGGCGTTGACGGTGTGCGGGTGGATTCGTTGGGAGCGAACCATGCAGTGCTGAAGTCGGAAGGGGACATGCCTCTTCAAATAGGCGACAAGTTCCAACTCATTTCGGGTCAGCAGGACATAATGGTAAATCGCTGGGACCAGTTCATCGGCGTGAGGAACGGAAGAGTCGAATCCGTCTGGGACATTACGGCACGGGGCTGCCATAACTAGCCCTTTCTTGAAAGTTGACGCGCGTATTCCACGACTACGAGGGTCGCTAAGTCATCCTAGCCGATTTCCGGGAAGAGATCGATATAGCATTCCCATGCTTACAAACGTCTCCTCAGATAGATTGTTGTTCATAGCTTAATGCTATAGCACCTAAAAAAGTAAACGCTACCGATTCAGAAAGGAAATTCGCCCATTAAGCGAGAGAGACTTATGCTAAAAGTGCGGCGTCAAATCCAGACGTTTTGCTGGCGGGATGGGAAGTGCTCCGCCTGCAAGTAGCCTTCTGGGTGGCTGTCGTCTCCCGGCGGATGCTGAAGCATCGCCGCTTCGTCCAGCTCGATGCCAAGCCCGATGCCTTCCGGCAGGCTGAAGTAGCCGTCTTGCTGGAATGGGAACTCTCCCTTGACCACATGCCGATACCATGCGCCGTGCCCGCCTTCCTGTATGAGAAAGTTGGGGCAGGTGGCGTCGACGTGCAGTGCCGCCATCGTGTTAATGGGACCGTAGGGGTTGTGGGGGCAGAAGCCGACGTAGTATGTCTCCGCCATTGCCGCAATCTTCTTCAGTTCGAGGATGCCGCCTGCGTGACAGATATCAGGCTGCGCCATGTCGATGACCTGCTTCTCGAAAAGCTCGCGAAAGCCCCACTTGGTGTAGATACGCTCGCCGGTTGCGATTGGTATGTTGACGCTGAAAGTAACCTTCGCCATTGCGTCGATGTTTTCGGGCGGGACAGGCTCCTCGTACCAGAATGGGCGGTACTCTTCGAGCGCGTTACCCAGGCGGATTGCCTCGTGGGGCGCCAGTCTGCCGTGTACCTCTATGAGCAGTTCAACATCGTCGCCAACGGCTTCGCGCACCGCTTTGACCTTGGCGAGGGCATCCCGCTCGGACTCGACCGTTGTGAACAAGCCCTGGTGCGCGAATGGGTCACCCTTGAGCGCGGTGAGGCCCTGCTCGACCCAGGATAGGGCATTCTGCACTGCGTCGTCCGGAGTGCGCCCGTCGAATCGTCCGTAAGCCCAGAACTTGTCACGCATTGCGCCACCCAGAAGTTCGTACACTGGGACGTTGAGAGCCTTGCCCTTGATGTCCCAGAGCGCGATGTCTATGCCGCTGATCGCAGCCATATGAAGAACGCCGCCGCGCACATTATGCCCAAAATTGTACAGGTTCTGCCAGTGCTCTTCGATACGGAAGGGGTTCTTTCCAATCAGAGTCTCGCCTAGCTCCTCTACGACGCCACCAACTGAGACTGCGCCCACGGTCGCCTCGCCCCAACCCACGATGCCGTCGTCGGTCGATACTTTTACGAATACGTAGTTGCGCGTTGCCTCCGGAGGCCTGGTGGCGATTGCCTTGACTTCAGTAATCTTCATTGCGTCACGCACTCCTATACGGTTTTAGCATACACCCTTGGCTTACTCAGTATGGCGGCAGTTTAGCATCAGGCTGCGGTTATCTCAATCAATGTGAAGTAACAGAGTGTACAAGATAGGTAGGATGAGTAAGTGTGATTGACGCGGATGAAGGAGATACTTACACTTTTACTGTGATACACGATTGCGATACATGAGATAGAGCGAGGGGAAGAAAAATGCGAATTGCGATTGGCGCAGATCATGCAGGCTATCCGGCGAAAGTGCCTGTCAAGGAAGTGTTGGAAGCGCAGGGACATGAGGTGGTTGATCTGGGAGCGCATACATACGATGCTCTGGACGACTACCCAGATTTCGCCAAGGCCGTCGCAGAGTATGTGGCTGCCGAGAACGCGGACAGGGGAGTAGTTCTGTGCGGGAGCGGTGTGGGAGCTTCCGTTGCGTCGAACAAGGTTCGGGGCATTCGCGCGAGCGTGTGCCACGACACATATTCGGCGCATCAAGGTGTTGAACACGACGACATGAACATCCTGTGCATGGGCGTGCGCATAATCGGCGAGGAGCTGGTGAAGGAGGTTGTGAGCGCGTTCGTGTCGGCGGAATTCTCCGGCGAGGAACGGCATGTGCGTCGCATGCAGAAGGTCTTCGATATGGAGGCGAACTTCTGAGATAGGGTTGTGTGAGCGGGGCGATAGGTTTCTCGTTGGTAGGGTAGGGCATACGGCAGCCAAGATTGCCTGGGGCCGGCGGCTGAATCAAAGTTCCTTCCATAAAGAATGAGCGGACTGCCGAATTGGGCAGCCCGCTC
>JAGGDZ010000001.1 GCA_024648655.1 Chloroflexota bacterium
GATGATCTGGGGTACGGAGCGCGAGCCATGGAGCTGGTACTTTAGCGAAACGCACGCCAGCAATCCACATTCATACCAGGTGTGGCGTCCCGAATTCGACTCTATCCTCCTGAACAACGCACGGCGGTCGGGCGTGGATGTGCGCGAGGGCTGGCTGGCCACACAGGTGATGATTGATGTGAATGGGGTGGCGTCTGCCGTTCGGTGCCGTCCTGTGGACGGCTCATCCGACCTCGTCGAATTGTCCGCCCGCTTCGTGGTGGACGCGAGCGGGCAGAGTGGCGTGCTAGCTCGCCAGCTGGAGTTGCGGGAGTGGGACGACTTCTTCCGCAACCTCGCAGTGTACGGCTACTACAAGGGCGGCGAGCGCCTCCCGGAGCCTGACGGCGGTAATATCCTCATCGAATCGCAGGCGGACGGTTGGCTGTGGCATATCCCGCTGCGCGATGGCTGGGCGAGCGTGGGCGCGGTGGTGGACGCGGAGACCGGTCAGCGAGGCATCCGCGAGATGGGGCAGAGCCGCTTCCTCGAACGACAGATAGCCGCCGCGCCTTACTTAGCAGGCATGCTTGAATGCGCCAAGATGGTGTCGGGACCGGAGGTGGTGCGGGACTGGTCTTACCGCTGCAAGTCGCTGTCGGGACCCGGCTACATACTAGTCGGAGATGCAGGCTGCTTCGTTGACCCGCTGTTTTCGTCCGGTGTTCACCTTGCCCTGACTTATGGCGCGCTTGCAGCCGTAGTCGTGGCGTCCGCGCTGGAAGACCCCACGATTGCCGTGCCCGCCGGGAAGATGTATGAGCAGATGTATTACAGAGAATACGGGCACTTCCGGGAGCTGGCGCGGCTTTTCTATTCGAGCAATCGCACGGCGGACTCGTACTTCTGGGAGGCGCGGAGACTGCTGGAAGACGACCCTCTGATGACGCCGCGGCAGTCGTTCATCCAGCTTGTGGCAGGGCAGCCCGTGCGGGGCTATGAGCGCGCGGTGCTGTCTAAAGGATTGCTGCCGTCCGCGTTCGGGGAAAGCGTGACGGCGGTGGAGTCGGAGCGGCGGCGGCGCCGAAAACAGGGATTGCCGACGGGCGCTCCTCTACGGCTTGCGGATGGGGTGCGGTTGCAGCGACAACCCGTGCTTGCGGACGATCGGTTCGTGTGGGGTGTGGGGCTAGTTACTGACGCGCATCCGGAGGGGATTCCGTGCAGTGGGCTGGTGTCGCAACTGCTGAGCAGGCTGGCCTGGGAAGGTACGGCGGCGGCGGCGATAAAATCGCTGTGTGAGGGAATGGAGCCGGGCACGGCGCGACAGGCGGAGCAGGCGGCGATGCAGGCGCTGGAACTACTGTATGTCGATGGCGCGATTACGACCTAGCGGGGCGCTTTAGTTGACCTGTTCCTTGGGGTAGGCGGACTTGTCGTATGAGCTGCCTTCCGGGGCTTCGATGTACTTGGATGGGCACTTGACGAGGACGTTCTGGCTGTCGAATACGCCGTCGGGCCGGTAAGTGCCTTCAAGGATAATCTCCGAGTGTGGGTTGAAGAAGAGGTCCGGTAGGACGCCGTCGTGCTGTGCGGCTACGAACTTAACTCCGCCGTTCTCCTTGTCGGTGAGGGTGAAGTGCGCCATGGTGGAGCCGTCGGGGCGGACGAAGGAGTCCTCAACGAGGCTGCCACTGACGCGGACGAGTTTGCCTTCGGGCGTGGGGCCGAGCGTGGTTAGTTCGCTGACGGTGTAGGAGTACACGGTCGCGCTCTGGAAGGCGATGAAGCCGAGGTAGAAGAGCGCGCCGAGCAGCACTACGGCTGCGACGACGAATTTCAGGTTCAGCAAGTGGGTCTCCTCATTTGCGTCGGTTATCTCCCGTTCTCGCGGTGCGGGTCATCAGAGGCTTGACCGTTGGTTTCGGCTTATGGCTCAATTATTTTACCCCATATCAGCATCTTTCGCTTGCAGGGCGCGAGTGAGTGTGTCGATTTCGCGCTGCATTTCGCGCTGCCTGCGAGACATGAAGAAGACGTAGCCGAAGAATGCTGCCCATGTGATGGCATAGACGGCGAAGAGCCAGGGTAGCTCGGACTCGCCGCGCTGCTGCTGGGCGAGGATTTCCGAGCTAGTGATGAATAGCGGAGCGTCGTCGTGGGCGCTCACTGCGGTGGCGGAAGTTATCGTGCCGGCGAGAAGTATGACGGCGGCGGCTATGATGGCGATGGTTCGCATGAGATGTCTCCGGCAGGCGCGCCCTTGGATATGCTCAGGGCGGGCAGGTTTCGGGCGCTTGTCATAGGCGGGTGCTGAAGGCTTGGTGCAGGCTGTCGAGGGCAGACTCGGTACGACGGAGATGGAATCGCTCGACGAGCAAGTGGATATAAAGCACAGTGAATGCTAATACTGCTACAAGCAGGGTGGTATAGATCTTGGTGGATTCGATGGCGTCGCGGTCGCTGGCGACGGGGCCTACGTTGAGTTCCGGGTGGGCGGTACTCCACCAGACGGTAGCCATGTAGATTATGGGAGCGTCAATCGCGCCGAAGAGGGCAATGACGGATGCGAAGCGGGCGCTTTGCGAGCCTTTGGGCGCGTAGGCACGGACCATCAGGTAGCCGATAAAGATGAACCAGAGTACGAGAGTGGTGGTGAGCTTGGCGTCCCAGGTCCACCACCAGCCGAGGTCGCCGCGCGCCCAGATGACGCCGGTCACGAGTATGAGACTGGCGAATATGACGCCGATTTCGGCGGTGGTATAGGCGAGGTCGTCCCACCATTGGCTGCCGCTGATGAGGTGGACGATACTGGCGACTGCGACCACGATGATGGAGAGCATGCCGAGCCAGCCGAGTGGCACATGGAAATAGAAGATGCGCTGTGATACGCCGAGGTTAAGCTCGGTGGGCACCCAGAGGAAGACCATGTAGAGGGTCACGAGCATGAGCGCGGCGCTGGCGACCAGCAGCCCGTTGCGGACTAGCATGCTGCGGTGGGCATTTCAGGGATCTTCATGTTGTGTAATATATCACAATGTGAGTTGGCGTGTCAGGACTTCCCAGTCGGGGGCGGACAGCCACAACAGGATTACCACAGAAGGCACAGAGTGAGATTGTTAAGGGGGATTAAGGGGGAGCTTAAGTTATGAGGGTTGCGGGGACGCTTTTTGCCGCCGTGCACGGAGGGTTCGGCGCACCACTTGGCGGCGAATAGGCGGACTGCCTGATAGATGTGGTGATCGAAGCCCAGGAGGTGTTGACATTCAATTCTGGGCTTGCCGAGTGTGATAAAATACGACCATGGTCGTGGCTATGGTCAATTGTCTTACAGCTGAAAAAGGAAAGGAAATGGCAACCTTAACTAGCGAAACCAGCAACCGGCGGACGATCAAGGCATCCGAATTCAAGTCCAAGTGCTTAAAGCTTATGGACGAGGTGAACGAGGACGGCGGGGAAATCATAATCACCAAAAATGGTAAGCCAGTGGCAAAACTGACCGCCTTCTATGAACGGCCCGATACACTCTTCGGTGCTGGGCGGGACCGAATGAAAATCCTCGGCGACATCATCAGCCCGCTGGATGTGGAGTGGGAAGCCCAATTCGACCCTGACAGGGTGGTTAGTCCATGACCCTCGCTGACACTCATGCGCTTATATGGCTCTGGACAGGAGATGACCAGCTGGGCTCCGATGCAAGGCGGATTATCGATAGCGCACTTCAAGATGGAGACCTTGCAGTATCTGCGATGACCTTTTGGGAAGTGGCGATGCTCCGGGGCAAGGAAAGACTGGCCTTCCCGGAAGACGTTGCGGCTTGGCGTCGGGAACTCCTCGGGCAGGGCTTGATTGAAATCCCCGTAGATGGAGAGATCGGCATTCGCGCTAATGAACTGGCCGATTTCCACGCTGACCCGGCTGACCGCATCATAGTCGCCACCGCGATGACAAGTCACCAACTGGTTACCGCCGACCGCCGCATCCTGGACTGGCACGGCGAGTTGCGCCGCTTGGACGCGACCCAATAGTACTGCTCAGATTTGTGAAGATTTCAAGCTGCTTATTGAAAAGCCGACGTAGAGAGGCAGGCGTCAACGCCAGTTTGAGTCAATAGATGCCAAATCAACTAAGGGGTGTTGACAGATGACTTAAAGCTGAATGTCAACACGCCTTAGTTAAACGAGATTTTGTGTCCCTTCCCAACCCTGCGGATAAGATGCGCCGGGTGAGATGCCGCTGAGGCGGGGGGAAATGTAGCGCGGAGGGGGTTGGGGGGAATAGAATGAGGTGGGTGGTTTGCATCTTATTCTACGGGTTTGGGCAAGTTGGGTAGATGGTTGCTATTAGGCGTCCGTCGTCTGCGCCGCGAAGTCAGGCGCTGTCGGCGGGTTTTCAGCGTACTTTCGAGTCTCTGGGGAATTTCAATTTTGCACTGCTCTGGGTGAGCATGCTGTTTCTGATGGCCGGGACGCAGATGCAGATGCTGGCGCAGGGTTACTTGGCGTATGAGATTACGGGCAGCGGGACTATCTTGGGGTATATCAACCTTGGGATTGCGGTGCCATTGCTGACTGTGCCGCTGTTCGGGGGGGCGCTGGCGGATAAGATCGACCGGAAGCTGCTGATTCAGGGGGCGCAGCTGACGGCGGCGCTGCTGGCGCTGGTGCTTGGCGTGATGATCGATACCGAGATTATCGCGTGGCAGCATTTGATGATTTCGTCGATGGTGCAGGGGGCGTTGTTTTCGTTCATGATGCCGGCGCGTCAGGCGATTATACCGCAGCTGGTAGGGCAGAACCGTCTGTCGAATGCGATGGCGCTGAACGCGGCGGGCATGAGCGCGATGTCGATGGCTGCGCCGGCGGGGGCGGGGTTTCTGTATGACTGGGCGGGGTCTTGGAATCTGTATTACATCATCGCGGCGCTGAGCTTCATCGCGGTGGTACTGATGGGGTTCGTGAAGCCGAAGGGCGAGCCGACGCAGAAGAAGCAGACGGCGATGGTGCGGGATATATGGGACGGGATTGCGTATATATCGAGGCAGCGGATTCTGGTGGTGCTGCTGATTGTGGGGTTGGTTACGACGATATTGGCGATGCCGTTCCGATTCATTCTGCCGGTGTTCGTAGTGGATATCTATAAGCAGCAGGCGGACTCGATGGGTCTGCTGACGGCGATAATGGGGTTCGGCGCGATGGCGGGGGCGATGTATGTGGCGGCGATCGGGAGAAAGAACCGTGGGATGCTGCTGATAGTGTCGAGCATGCTGTCGGGTATCGGGCTGCTGCTGGTGGCGGCGATACCTATATATTCGGCGGCAGCGGTAATCATGATCATTCTGGGGATGGGTGACGCGGGACGGATGTCGCTGAACCAGGCGCTGCTTATCGAACTGTCGGACAACGAGTACCGGGGACGGGTGATGAGCATATTCATGCTGAATTTCGGGTTCATGCCGCTGGGGACATATCCGGCGGGCGTGATGATAGATTACGTCGGTGGTCAGACTGTTATCGGCATGATGGGGCTGGCGCTGATTGCGGTTACGGTGGTGATGTTTCTGACGCAGAGGCAGCTGCGGGGGATTGCTTGAGGGAGCCGCGGGGTTTAAGGGATTGGGATTGCGGAGACATGGGATGCTAGGCGGATGGGGCACGTTCTTGGGCGTCGGCTCTTGCGGCTCGCGCGGCGTCCTTGCGCTCTTCTTCTTTCCATATTTCTATGCCTTCCGCTAGAAGTCTGCGAACCTCCTCTTCCGTATCTCCTGCGACGCCTACACCCGGATAGTCAGGCGAATATGCGCTGTAATTGTTGGGCGTTTGTTCCACCACTACTTTGTATCCCATTGTTTGCCCCTTACTTCAATTCCGCCTGCTTCAGTATATTTTGCCATGTGCCTTCTTGCATATCCACGCCCGGATGACCTGCCACTACCACTGTTCCTGTCTTTACGGGATGCTTGTATATGCGGTGGCTGCCGCGCGTTCGGTCTATGTACCAGCCGTCCCGTCTGAGGACGCGCATGACTTCTCCGACTTTAATCGCCATTCATTCGTTCCATAGCCGTTCCATAGCGAATCTTGAATAGCGTATCCTGGATACTGTGACCATAACAGGACCGATTATAGCATGAAATATGAAGAGTTCATGTAATGTTAAGGATTTGCCGATGCCAATTCTGAATGATATACATTCGCAACTGAATGAGACGGAGATGCGATGGGTGATGATGCCAGGGTCGGCTGGGGAGTTGCAGCGGGCGGTTGCCGCCGTGCGCGAAGATGGGTGCAGCCTGAGCGTTGCGGGCGGACGGCACGCGATGGGCGGGCAGCAGTTTCTCGACGGGGGTGCGCTGCTGGATACGCGGGGGCTGGACCGGATACTGGAGCTGGACGCGGAGCGCGGGCTGGTGCGGGTGGAGGCGGGGATGATGTGGGACGACCTGGCGCGGGGGCTGCGGGAGATGCAGCGGGGTAATGAGCGGCGGTGGAGCGTGGTGCAGAAGCAGACGGGCGCAGATAGGCTGAGCATCGGGGGCGCGCTGTCGGCGAACGGGCACGGGCGGGGGCTGACTTACAAGCCGATCGTGCAGGATGTGGAGTCATTCGAGCTGGTGGATGCGACGGGGACGATGCGGCGTTGCGGCCGGACGGAGAACTCGGAGCTTTTCCGGCTTGCGATTGGAGGATACGGGCTGTTCGGGGTGATATACGCCGTTACGCTGCGGCTAATGAGGGCGCACAAGGTGCGGCGCGCAGTGGAGATTACGAGCATCGAACGGCTTGAGGGGCTGTTCGAGGAGCGGATTGCGGCAGGGTTCACTTATGGGGACTTCCAGTACATGACGGACGAGGGATCGGCAGGCTTCCTGCGGGATGGTGTGATGTCGTGCTATGCGCCTGTCGCCGATGGCGATGCAGGGGCGGTGGCAGAGCCGCGCTACCTGCTGAGCGAGCGGGACTGGCGTGGGCTGCTTTACCTGTCGCATAAGGACAAGGCGCGGGCGTTCGAGGAGTACGCGGGGTTCTACATGCGGACGAACGGGCAGATTTACGATAGCGATACGTTCCAGCTGAGCATGTATATCGACGACTATCACCGGGAACTGGACCGCAGCCTAGGGTCGAAGGTGAAGTGCACGGAGACTATCACGGAATTGTATGTGCCGCTGGGGTCGCTGGCGGACTTCATGGATGCGGCGTCGCGGGAGTTGCTGGCGCGCAAGGCAAATGTGATATACGGGACGATACGTCTGATCGAGCAGGACGACGAGACGTTTCTGAACTGGGCACGGCAGCCATACGCCTGCATCGTATTCAACCTGCATGTGGAGCATACGGAGGCTGGGGTGGCACGCGCGGCGGATGCGCTGCGGGCGTTGATCGACCTTGCGACGGAGCGCGGGGGGAGCTACTTCCTGACTTACAATAGGTTCGCGACCGTGGAGCAGCTTGTGCGGTGCTATCCGCAGTTTCCGGAGTTCTTGGCTAAGCAGAGAGAGTACGACACGGAGGCGGTGTTTTCCAGCGACTGGCTGCGGGCGTATGCGGGGGCTGACATCGATAGACAGGGATGGGCATGATGGGGATTGGGAGTAGTTCAGTTGCCCAGCCAATTGCTTGCGATGATGGCCGCTAGCAGTCTTCCGCCTATGCCTATCATCGTGTACATCTCGCTTTTCGTGCGCTGATGATGCGTCCGCTCGTATCCTCGACTTCCGTATATCCCAGTATGGTCAGAGTCATTCAGCATACTTCAGCATACTGCTGTTGTGCCGTTTCCGTCATCGATGGACGGCATTATGTCTTCTTCAGTCGTTACGGTAGTCGCCGCTCTGTCCGCCGCTTTTGCGCGTGAGGCGGATGGCTTCGATTCGCATGGCGCGGTCAACGGCTTTGCACATGTCGTAGATGGTGAGGGCTGCGATGCTGACGGCGGTGAGCGCTTCCATCTCGACACCGGTCTTGCCGGTGGTCTTGGCTTCGGCGGTGATGCGGACGGCGTTGGCGTCCTCGTCCAGGTCGAAATCGACGGCGATGCTGCTAAGGGGAAGCGGGTGGCAGAGGGGAATCAGGCTGGAGGTCTGCTTAGCACCCATGATGCCTGCAATGCGGGCTACGGCGAGGACGTCTCCCTTGTCGAAGGTATTGTTGGCGACAAGGCGTAGGGTTTCGGGCTGCATTGCCACGCTGCCGACAGCGACGGCGATGCGCTCGGTGTCGGGCTTGGAGCTTACATCGACCATGCTGGCGTTGCCGCTTTGGTCTATGTGGGTCAGTACGCGTTGGGGCATTGCTTCACCTCGAGGCAACATTGATGAATAGGATGGATAGATTTTTAGTTGTTCAGTCTGTCAGACGGTCAATCGACGCCATGCTCGCTTCGTAGCCTTCGTCGATGGCTAGGTTGTTGGATTGGGATGCACCTACCGCAAGGGCGTCGGCGTGTTCGTTGCCGGGGTTGCCGGCGTGTCCCTTCACCCAACACAATTCAACTTTATGGACGTCGAGAAGTTTCAGTAGCCTCGTCCACAGGTCGGGGTTGAGCGCATTCTCCCTCTTGTTGCGCTTCCAGCCGTTTGCCTGCCAGCGCTTTGCCCATCCTTTGTTCACGGCGTCCACGATGTACTTAGAGTCGCTGAAGATAGTCACCTCGCAAGGATGCTTCAAAGCCTGCAAACCTTCGATGACAGCGAGCAGTTCCATGCGATTGTTGGTGGTCTTACGGAAGCCGCCGCTGAGTTCATTGCGATGCTTGCCGTGCTGCATGACGGCGCCGTAGCCGCCGGGACCGGGATTACCGGAGCATGCGCCGTCGGTGTAGATGGTGATTTTGTCTGACATGGGCGCAGGAGATGAAAGCTCACAGATTGACATCGGTCTCACAAACGTTGAAGCGCTTGTCAATTGCCTCGAACTGCCTGTCAACGGACTCGGCGAATTCCGCCAACACTTGGGGCAACTCGAACAGTTCCCGTGTCAGCAGCAGTGAACGCAGTTCTTCCAAAAACGCGGGGGTATCGTCAAGAATCTGTATAAGGTTTTCTCCGGTATTTTCTCCGGTATTTTCTCCGGTAATGGTCGTCATATCTCTGGACTTCGGTTCAGCCGAGGCTGCTCATATTCACACGACTCCCGGACTTAGCCGCCGATGTGGTACATCTCGACTTTTTTGCGGCGGGCGCGGAGTTCGTCGGTCATGGAAGCGCGCTCTTCGGAGTAGCGGTCTGTGCGGACGCTCCATGTGGCGCGGATGATGTCGGTAATCTCGGTGTCGTCAGCGCCGTCTCGCATGGGAGTTCGGAGATCGGTGCCGTTGACACCGAAAAGGCAGGTGAAGAGCGTGCCTTCGGGTGAGAGGCGCAGGCGCGTGCAATCGCCGCAGAAGGGCTGGGTTACAGAAGCGATGACGCCAATTTCGCCACTGCCGTCCTTGTATCGGTATCGGTTGGCGACCTCGCCGCGATAGTTGGCATCAGCCGGTACAAGCGGCAATTCGGCGGCAATTCGGGCAACTATTTCTTCTGCGGACACGACCTCATCGAGCCGCCAGCCGTTGAGGTTGCCGACATCCATATATTCGATGAAGCGCACGATGTGGCCGCGCTCACGGAAGTAGCGGGCAAGGTCAACGAGGGTGTGGTCGTTGACGCCCTTTTGCACCACGGAGTTGATCTTGATAGGGCTGAATCCTGCTTTTTCGGCGGCGGCGATGCCATCGAGTACGCGCCCGACGCCGAAGCCGCGCCCGTTCATCTTGCGGAATATGGCGTCGTCGAGCGTGTCGAGGCTCACCGTGAGGCGCTGTAAGCCGGCGTTGCGGAGCGCAGTCGCCTTCTGAGGGAGCAGGTATGCGTTGGTGGTCATAGTGAGATCGCCGATGCCATCTATGTCGGCGAGCAACGCAACGAGCTTGTCAACTTCGTTGCGGACAAGCGGCTCGCCGCCGGTGAGGCGCACTTTGACGACGCCAAGCTCGACGAATATGCGCGTGAGGCGGGCAATCTCCTCGAAGGTGAGGAGGTCTGCCTTCTGCAAGAACTCGTAGCGTTCGCCGAAAATCTCGGCGGGCATGCAGTAGGTGCATCGAAAGTTGCAGCGGTCGGTTACGGAGATGCGAAGGTCGCGCAAGGGCCGCTTGAACTTGTCAAGTATGGCGATGGTTTGAGAGTCTGTGGTGGTCATGAGCATATTATAACCTACGACTGCAACTGGGGCTAACGGATGCACAGTATAGATAACAAGGATGTACGGTATAGAAAGGATGCAAGCTATAGAGAAAGGACATATCCTTCCGATATATCCCTCTATTCTACTCGCCCTGCCTATTCTGTTAGGGCATGGGCGGCTTTGCGGGCGGCGATTGCGCGATGGCTGACGGTGTTCTTTTCGGCGTCGGTGAGTTCTGCCATTGTGCGGTTATGCTCCGGCATGTAGAAGACGGGGTCGTAGCCGAAGCCTTTGTCGCCGCGCGGGTGCGAGATGATGATGCCTTCGCATGCGCCGCCGTGCAGTTCGATATCGCCTTCCGGGGTGGCGATGGCTATCACGCAACGGAAGCGGGCGGTCCATGGCTGCGGGTGGGGCGAAATGTTGCCGAGGAGCTTGGCGATGCGGTCAACGTCGGTAGCGTTGGGACCGGCGTAGCGGGCAGAGTGTACGCCGGGTGCGCCGTTGAGAGGGTCCACTTCAAGGCCGGAATCGTCAGCAAGGGTTAATAAGCCAGCGAGGCGGGCGTAGGTGGCTGCCTTGAGCGCGGCGTTTTCTTCGAGGGTTTGTCCCGTCTCGTCCACATCGAGTTCAATGCCGACATCGGATAGGGACACTAGCGTGTATGGCACGCCGCGCAGCAGGTCGCGCAGCTCGGCAAGCTTGCCTGTGTTGTGGGTGGCGATGAGGAGCCGTTTGGTCATGCTACTTTACATCGATGTACAGAATTGGATAGGAATAGCCGAATAGCCCCCTTCGTAACCCTCAGACCTAACCATCAGAGAGATGGTTAGGGGACTTTGGGCGGCGAGGGTTTTTGATGCCTGTGGTTAGCTTAGCGCGAACTTCGCGCTTGACGCGGGCGGCAAGGCGGTCGTCGTGGGTATCCAGGAAGGATTGGACGGCTGCAGGGTCGTGCCAGACTAGCTCACGGAGCGCCCAGGAGAGCGCCTTCTGCACCATGTCCTCGCGATCGGCGGCGAGCATGTCGCATATCGCCAGTGTGCGCGGGGCGTCGCCGGTGCCGCCGTAAGAGCGCATGTTGAGGGCTACGGTGCTGACGAGGGCGGCTCGCCGCCACCAGAGATCGTCGGAAGCTGCCCAGCCTTTTATCAGCGCGTCAGATGCGATGCCTTGCAGCCATGCGGGACCGGAGAGGGTGCGCGAGAAGTCGTCAACGGTGTCCCAGCTGTGCATGCCCTGTCCTAACTCGCGGAGAAGCGCATCATCGAGGCTGTCGAAGGCGAACTCGTGGTTGCGGATGAGTTCGTAGGCGACCCAGCGCAGGCCGCTGCGTCCATTTCTTCTGTCTCGGGCGAGTAGCTCGCGGGCGAGTCCGATGACGAACGCGGCGCCTGTGGTCTTGAGGGCACGGGAATGCTCGCGGCGCACCTTGCGGACGGTTGCCGTTGTTCTCTGCGGGAGCGCGTCAATGTCGGCTGCGATGCGCGCGGCGGCTTCGGCAGGAGTGGACATTGCCTATGTGCCCATGTCCGGAGTGTACTTGCCTTGCCGGGCGGCACTGGTGAGCATTGCGCGGCGGTAGTATTCCTGCTGCGCGGCCTCGGTGTTGGCAGCATCGCCGCCCCATGCCTTGAGCGGAGCCGCCTGCAAAGCGCGCCCGTAGGAGAAGCTGAGTTCCCATGGAGCGTTCATGCTCTCGGCGGCGATGTTAATCGCGTTCAGATTCTCGGTCGCCTCTTCGTCGCTTTGCCCGCCGCTCAGGAAGACGATGCCGGGCACCGCCGCGGGGACTTCGCGCATGAAGGCGTCTAGGGTTCGCTCGGCGACTTCGTTGGCGTCGGCGCGTTCGGAGGCGTCCTTGCCGGAGATGACCATGTTGGGTTTGAGCAGGGTGCCGCGCAGGTCAACGCGCTGACGGGCGAGCTGGTCATAGGCGCTGTGAAGCGCGTTCAGCGTAACTTCGTGGCAGCGCTCGATGCTGTGATCGCCGTCCATCAGCGTCTCAGGCTCGACGATGGGGACAAGCCCCGCTTCCTGACTCAGAGCTGCGTAGCGCGCCAACATATGCGCGTTGGCGTCGATGCAATACTGGCTGGGAATGCTGTTTCCGTTGGCGTCTTTGCCGATGGTAATGACGGCTCGCCACTTGGCGAAGCGGGCGCCGATTTCGTAATACTCGGCGAGCCTGTCGCGGAGGCCGTCAAGCCCATCGGTAATCATCTCACCGTCTGTGTTGGCGAGCGGGTTTGCACCCTTGTCCACCTTGATGCCGGGGATGATGCCCTGCTCCCGGAGGATGCTGACGATTGGCGTGCCGTCCGCGCCGCGCTGCCGTAGCGTCTCGTCGTAGAGGATGACGCCGCTGATGAACTCGTTGGCGCCGGGTGTGCGGAAGAGCATTTCACGGTAGTCGCGGCGGTTCTGCTCGGTGGATTCGACGTTGATGGAGTCGAAGCGGCGTTTGATGGTGTTGGTGCTCTCGTCTGCGGCAAGGATGCCCTTTGCGGGGGCAACCAGCCTGCGGGCAATATCGTTCAGTTCGCCAATAATCATCACAAGGCTCCTAACAGGGAATTAGCCTACATTCTAATGGAAAAGTTACACGGATGCACAGGATTGGAAGGAATGAACAGAGATGTTTAGTGATGGCTTCTTGGGGAAATTCGCGCAGATTCTCTTGACATTATGAAACACCCGTGCTGACTTGCTTGTGTAGTTGAATATCCGCTCCGAGGCGGAGCCTTCCACTGAGGGTGAAGAAGCCCCCGAATTCGTGGCCGAAGACGGCCCCGCGAGTCGGGGGCTTTTGCCGTTATGGAGGGACGGAGTTTTACCCCGTCGGACAGAATCCGAAGGATTATTCGCCTAAGTTTTGGAATGCCCGGAGGGGCTGAAAGGAATCGGTATGACAACGGAAACCTACGGAACGCTGCGGCACTGTCTGATGGCGGGCATGTGCTCGGCGGCAGAGACTACGAGCACTTCGGGGAGCACCAGCGATGACGATTACGCTTCGGAGCGCGACAGGCTGAATCAGGCGAGGTGGCGCTGCCCGTATTCGGCGGACACTTCCGCGCAATACGCCAAGACTAACTACCAGAGCCACATTTACAAGCGCGTGTCGCTGCACTGCGAGCGCGATTGGATCGAGGAGAATTCCTGATGTGCGGAACATGCTACGAGGATGACTACCTTGAATATCTTTATAGCCACGAGCCTGCATAGCCACGAGCCTGCGGAGGTTCAGGAGATACGGCTGCGTAGGCACGCTTTCAGGATTTGGGATGAGCAGCCTACTCCAGTGCCTAATCCTGCTTCAGCGGCAGGGGATGCGAATACCTTTGAGAACAGGATGATGTACATGTTGCGTCCTAAATCTTGGTTCGGTAAGGTGAACTTTAGGAAGTCTATAAGCCATATGATCAGCTCAGGGGCGACCTTAAGGGAGCTTACAGACGCAGTCGGGCAGGATGCCGCAACGCAATACATCGAGGACCGAAGGTGATGCTGTATTTCAGTATAGCTGGGTTACTGTACATCCCTATCCAAATTGGAATATATGTGATCGTCGGGATGACTGCGGCTATATTTCAGCCCAGCGTACTCTCAAACGTTTACATAAACAACTACATAACCTTGGTAACCCTACCATTTTTGATGTTGGTGTCAGCCGCGTACATCTACGCAGTAAAACGAAAACGCGAACGAATACGACAAGTTGCGCTGAATCTCTTTGTGGTGTTTGTGATACATCTAATTGGCTCATTGGCTTGGCCTTATATCGAGCCTCTTCTGAGTCAAGCGCGCAATTAGACTGGCAATCGTTCCGTGGTGGAGCCTATCGATAGAAACGAAGAAGCCCTCGATGTAGTGCCGAAGATGGTTGCACTTGTCGGGGGCTTCTTTCATTACATATCCCTAACATATTCCTAATTTCTCTTGACATTATGAAACAACCGTGCTAATTTGCTTGTGTAGTTGAATATCCGCTCCGAGACGGAGCCTTCCACTGAGGGTGAAGAAGCCCCCGAATTCGTGGCCGAAGACGGCCCCGCGAGTCGGGGGCTTTTTGTGTATGGAGTGGTGTATGGAGTGTATGGAACGGACGGAGGCTTATTTGCATGGACAGACAGGATGAACAAGGTGGGTCGGAGCAGCGGGTTCGGTCGATGAGCATGGATGTTGTGCGGCGAGAGGCGGTGGACGCAAAGCGGCGCAGCGTGGTCATCGCCGCGAACGACAGGGCGCGAACGGCGCCTGAGATTGATCTTGCAGGGCTGCGGTTCGACAACTATCGGCGCAATCCGGTGGTGATGTGGGCGCACGACTCGACAGGGCGCTCGCCGTCGGGCGGGCTGCCAATAGGCAGGACGCTTAGCATCGACCGAGCGGCGGGCGGCGGCATCGTGGCGGAGTTTGAGTTTCTGGAGGAAGACCCGTTCGCGCAGCGCATACGGAACGCGTGGGACAAGGGATTCCTGCAGGCGGCGTCGATAAGCTGGCTGCCCATGGAGAGCTTGCCCGCCAAGGGCGGCGGCGTGCGGGATGTGCAGGCGGAACTGCTGGAGTGGTCGATCGTGTCGATTCCGGCGGATCCGGACGCTCTGCGCGAGTCGCACAAGCGCCTGCTGGAATCAGTAATGGAGAACGACGGCATTAACATCGATGAACAACCCTTCAACAAGCTCAGGACAGGAATAGACAGAACAAAGAAAGGGAGGATTGCGATGACTACTACTACGGATATTGAGGGTATCAGGAAGGATCTGGCGGGCATCAATTCGTTCGTGCGGGAGCGGTTCGAGCCGGTGAGTCGCGAGGTGGGACTGCTGCGCGAGGAGACGGAACGCATCAGTCGCAGTGTGAGCGCCGCGATGGAGCGCGAGCGCAGCGTTCGGCGGAACGCGCTGAGCAGCCACGCGCAGGAGGCGAGTCTGCCGACCGTGCCTTCGGGCGCATACGCGGGCATGGACATTCTGGACCTTGCGCTGGTGCGGCGGTTCGCGCGCTCGCAGCGGCGCGAAGGCTTCGGGCCGGCGTGGATAGAGCGCGCGGAGGAGGCGAAGCGGCTGCTGACTGCGAGCATCACGCCCGCTGACATACAGGCGTCGCACTCGGCTGCCGAGCGGCGGCTGGAACGCTGGTTCAGTGTGGATTCCAAGGATACGGGGCAGTTCCAGGGGTTCAGCCGTCAGCTGCTGGGCGCGATGACGCGGGCGGCGATGGACAGCACGACCGCAGGCAGCGGCGACGAGCTGGTGGCTACGCTCGAGGCGCGGGAGCTGTGGCAGGATGTGAACCTGCAAACGCTGGTCGCGCCCATCATCCCGACATTCCCGATGCCTTCTAACCCGTTTGAGGTGCCGCGTCAGCTGGGGGATGTGAACTTCTTCCCCGGCACGGAGAACACGGCGACGACTGACACCGCACTCGCAACCGGCAGAACTACACTGACCGCATACGAGCTGGTGGGGCAGGTGCCTTACAGCTTCACGCTGGAGGAGGACGGCGTCATCGCCATGCTGCCGGAGATTCGAGCGGGGCTGGTTCGCAATGTGGCGGAGGTGCTTGACGACATTATCCTGAACGCCGACAGGAGCAAGACTAACAGCATCAATGCGGACGGCGCGAGCATCACCACGAGCACCGCGGGCAAGGCGCATCGGCTGCTCGGCTACGACGGCATTCTGCACCTGCCGCTGGTGGACAACACATCACAGGCCAACGATCACGACGACAGC
>JAGGDZ010000124.1 GCA_024648655.1 Chloroflexota bacterium
CCGCCCGTTGCTGCCCGTCCAGAGCCGCGCTTCTCACCGGGCTGTACCCGCATCAGGCCGGCGTCGGGCACATGGTGCAAAACTACGGCAGACCCGGTTATCAGGGCTACCTGAACGAAAGCTGTGCAACGGTCGCCGAGGTGTTGCGCTCAGCGGGCTACCGTACCCTGATGAGCGGCAAATGGCATGTCGGCGGGCACTACCACCCGCCCATACCCGAAGAAGGCTGGGATGTCGGCTCACCCGGACGTCCCACGCCGCGCCAGCGTGGCTTCGACAGATTCTTCGGCATACTCGGCGGCTACGGCTCACTTTTCAACCCGTTCTCCATGATGCTGGACGATACGCCCATCAATGCTGAGACGTCGGACTTCTACTTCACGGACGCGATTACGGACCACGCGCTTCAGATGATCGGCGAAACCCCGGCTGACCAGCCTTTCTATCTGTATCTCTCTTACACCGCGCCACACTGGCCGTTGCACGCACGTGATGAGGACATTGCCAAGTATGAAGGAGTGTATCGCGGCGGATGGGACTCGCTGCGAACGGCACGCCACGAAGAAATGAGGGGCATGGGCATACTCGATTCCAAGTGGGAGATTAGCCCGCGTGATGTGGATGCTCCGCCATGGCAGGAAGCACCGAACCAGGATTGGGAAGACCTGCGTATGGCAGTCTATGCTGCGATGATAGACCGTGTTGATCAGGGCATCGGGCAAATCATGGGTAGGCTGGAACAACTCGGCCAGGCAGATAACACGCTCTTCATGTTCCTCTCCGATAACGGTGGCGACGCAGAACTCTTCATGGAAGACACCGATATTCCCGTGCCATCCGTTTTTGCCATTCCTACCGTGGACGGCAAGCAGACGAGAGTAGGCAACATTCCAAGCTTGCGACCGGGCGGCGCAGACACCTTCATGAGCTACGATCTGCCATGGGCGAACGCGAGCAACACGCCCTTCCGCCTGTTCAAGCGCTGGATTCACGAGGGCGGCGTCTCAACGCCTTTCATTATGCACTGGCCCAACCGTATCACGCAGCCTGGAATTATCAACGCGCCGGCTTACATCTCCGACATCACGGCGACATGCATTGAGGCGGCAGGCGCGACCTATCCGACGGAAAACAATGGAAACAGCGTTACGCCTCTTGAAGGCGAGAGCTTCCTTGCCGTCGTGGATGAACAGCAGTGGAGCAGGGAAGCGCCCATATTTTGGGAGCACGAAGGCAACCGCGCCGTTCGGGTCGGCGAGTGGAAGCTAGTCGCCGAGCACGGCGGACCGTGGGAGCTGTACAACATGGACGAAGACCGCACCGAGCTGAATGACCTCGCGTCCGGCGATGCCGAGCGAGTACGGCAGATGGCGGCTCTTTGGCGGGGCTGGGCAGATAGGGCGAATGTCGTCCCGTGGCCCGCTAATCCGCTGTTTCCCGGCTTCAGGATGATGGGCAGGAACGCGCATATCGCAGGAGCGCCATCCTTGCCCACACCGACTGATTCGCGCTAGCCACAGAATCTATGCTGCTTCAGGGGAGGGTTTCAAAAATCCTCCCCTCTTTTGTGCCCCTGACATCGGAAATTCAGGAATTAACCGATTTTACACGCCGAATCGTACTGCCAAGACCATCCTAATTTTCCCCACACCGACTTTGGGATAGTTACGGAATCGACCTGAAATTGACGTCAGAGCTAGATCGTGGTAGGACAATAAGATGATATAAAGTAGCATTAGTAATGCTATTATCAATTGGAAATAATACCTATATCCCAATTGAATTGATACTTAATAGCCTTTACTGCCAGTAATTAAACATCAAACATCAGAGAGGGAATTGCAATGATGGCTAGAATAATTGTCTTCGTTGCCCTGATGCTTCTGGCAACAAGCGCTTCAGTCGCGCAAGGCACACACCAAGCGCAGGCACAAGTACCGATTCCCCGCTCTGAATGCCCGGACGGCACTCAATATATCGGTCATGCGCCGGACGGTTTGCCCCTGTGCGCGAGTGTCGAAGTCGTCAACCCATCGGCACCAGCAGAGGATGAAGAATCCAGAACCGGCGTCTATCTGACATGGGCGCAGGGCAGCAATCCCAACTATGTTAAGCAGGTTGTCAAGCGGCGTGAAGTTGGCGTGCGCCCTGCCCAATGGACGACCTCCGACGTTGCTGCATCGGCGTCCGAATACACGGACACTTCGGTTCATACCGGCAAGGTGTACGCATACCGAGTGCAGGCGGTGAGAGGGAATAACCAGAACAAGATCAGCAAGTCTATAAGAGTAACCGTTCCGTGATAACGGGGTAGTCTGCGGCGAAATCTGAATGTGCCTGAGATACGATTACGACGGTATCGCTCTTGTTGCGGGTGATGCCGCCGCAAATTCGTAGTTCTCTAGCAGCAGCGCAGGAGAGCAAGGCAGAGATTGATGATTTTGATGCGGTTTTGATAAGATGCCTTTGAATAGGGCATGTTTTTAGATATGGTGTGCAAGTTTGTCCTGTCGCCATTATTGCGAAAGTAAGAAGCCTTTGAAACCCGACAACCAACACTCACATGCAGCAACACGCATGACTCAGCAGCGCCGTAGCACTCGCCCAAACATAATCATCTGTCTTGTGGACGACCTCGGTTTTTCGGACCTGGGCAGCTACGGTTCACGTCTCCTCACGCATAATATCGACAGACTCGCGGAGAACGGCATCCGCTGCACGCAGATGTACAACTCCGCGCGCTGCTGTCCCTCTCGCGCTGCCCTTCTCACCGGGCTGCACCCACATCAGGCAGGCGTGGGGCATATGACATCCGACTACGGTATCGACAGCTATCAAGGCTACCTGAACGATAGGTGCGTCACTATCGCGGAGGTGCTGCGCGCCGCAGGCTATCGCACTCTGATGAGCGGCAAGTGGCACGTCGGTGGCAACTACCATCCACCTGTTCCGGAGTTTGGCTGGCCCACCGGCGAGGAAGGATACCCCACCCCAAGGCAGCGCGGCTTCGACCGCTTCTTTGGCATCTGGGGCGGCTACACATCCTTCTTCAACCCCGATTCTCTGGGCTTGGACGACACGCCCATCAAGGCAGATAGCACAGACTTCTACCTCACTGAGGAGATTACCAATCAAGCCCTTCGGATGATTGACGAGGGCAGCGATTCCGACAACCCGTTCTTCCTTTACTTGTCCTACACCGCGCCCCATTGGCCCCTGCACGCGCTCGAAGAGGATATCGCCAAGTATGAAGGCGCGTTTCGTCAGGGTTGGGATGCCGAACGCACCGCGCGCCACGAATCCCAGAAGTCATTGGGCTTGCTGGACGAAAAGTGGCGAATCAGCGCGCGCGATGCCGACGCGCCCGATTGGAACGACGTGCGTTATCAGGATTGGGAAGACCTACGAATGGCAGTATATGCAGCCCAGATCGATCGCGTTGACCAAGGCATCGGTCGCATCATGGCGAGGCTGCGTGAACTCGGTGAGTATGACAATACCCTCTTTATGTTCCTGTCCGACAACGGAGGCTGCGCCGAATTGTTCAGAGAGGACAACGACATCCCCGTGCCAAGCATCTACTCCACGCCCACCGTCGATGGCAGACCCGTTACATCCGGCAACATACCAGGTATGAGACCGGGCCCCGATGATACCTTCATGAGCTACGATCTGCCCTGGGCGAATGTCAGTAACGCGCCATTTCGTCTGTTCAAAAGTTGGATGCAGGAAGGTGGCATCTCCACCCCGTTCATCATTCACTGGCCCGATGCGATAAAGCGCAGCAGAATCAACCACAGCGCGATGTACATCACCGACATCACAGCCACATGCATAGAAGCGGCGGGAGCTACATACCCTTCGGAATTCGACGGCAAGCAGATTACACCCATAGAAGGCGAAAGCTTTCTGTCGCTGATACGGGGGCGAGAGTGGAACAGGGAAGCGCCCATCTTCTGGGAGCACGAGGGCAACCGCGCCGTCCGTGTCGGAGAGTGGAAGCTGGTGTCCGAGTATGGCTTACCCTGGGAGTTGTACAATATGGACGAAGACCGTACAGAGTTGAACGACCTCGCTTCAGGCGATGCAGTCAGGGTTCGACATATGACACGCTCATACGAGGAGTGGGCGGAGCGATGCCGGGTCATGCCCTGGCCTGTCGATCCACGCTACCTGCGAGGCAAGTACCCCACTCTAGGCACACACAACTACATCGCGTAAATCGTATGGCGATTGCCGTCAGTGGCTAATCTCGCTCTTGAACGACCTTACCTCGTCCCCCACCTCAATCCGCGTCAGGTCGTAACCGATCTCCACTGCGCCCGAATAAGTCGAGGCAGTACCGTTCAGTATTTCCTCTTCATAGCCCGGAATCGGTCCGCCGATGACATGCGAATAGACGGCGAGCTTCGGGTTTATCCTGCTGAAGATTTCGCCCGCCTGCTGCGGAGTTGTGTGGTGCTCAATGACCGCCTGTCGGTGATGCTCCGTCATCTGCACTGCGCGCTTCAAGAACGCCTGTGGCGCGATGATTTCGTGTATTAGCAGGTCCGACCCCTGCGCGTACTTCACTAGATTATCGCACGGGCGTGTGTCTCCGGACAGCACAACCACCTTACCTTCGTACTCGATTCGATAGCCGAATGCAGGTGTTACCGGGCGGTGGTCCACATCGAACACGATCACCCGCACATTGCCGTGCGTGTACTCGAAGCCCTCTGCGATGTCTTCCGCTTCGATGTCTATCCCCGACTGCGGCAGCAGCTCGTCTAGGTCGCGCCGTATGTGAATGTCCGCCTGATACGCTTGTTCTAGGTGCGCCACCATCTCGACAGTGCCTTTCGGTCCCCATACCTTGAACGCTGTACTGCGCCCCATAATCCAAGCCGTCAGCCACAGGTCCGGTATGCCCACGATGTGGTCTGAGTGCAGATGAGTGAGAAACAGCTTGTCCACGCGAGGATACTCGGGGCCCAGCTGGAACAGCCTCTGGAGCGCGCCTCGCCCGCAGTCGAACAGCAGCCGTTCGCCGCCCGCTTCTACCAGCGTGCTCATCCCGAACCGCTCAATGGACGGAGATGGCGAACTCGTCCCAAGCAATGTTACAGTCAGATCGGCGCCCATTGTGCTTTTCCTATGCTCTTCTATATGCCATTACATTCGACAAGCGCTTCCCGGGAGCGCTCCCCGAAGATTGTAGGCTCTGCAACATCTGGCGGTCAAACCGTCTCCACCTGCTTTGTGCCCGCCCGCAAGCCTATGGCAGCTCACACGCTTGTGGCAGACCCATGATTGACAGACCTATCATCTATTTATAAACTCACCCCAGCAAAACAACTGCAGAAACTTACTATCAATAGCGATAGCGAGAGCAATAACGAGAGGTGAGAGCATGGCGGATAGGCCAAATATCGTATTCATCATGAGCGATCAGCAGCGTTCGGATACCCTTGCGTGCTATGGTGCCGACTATATGAAGGTGCCGAACCTGAACGCACTGGCAGAGCGCAGCTTCGTATTCCAAAATGCCTACGTCGCCCAACCGGTATGCACTCCGGCGCGCGCCACGATTATGACCGGGCTTTACCCACACACCGCGGGCCCTATTGTGAACAAGATTCACTTGCCCGCCGACACTCCCGTCATCGCGGAGATGATCGATGACGAATACTTCAAGGGCTACATGGGTAAGTGGCACCTCGGCAACGATGTTCAGAGGCAGCACGGCTTCGATGTATGGAATCCCACCGAAGACGGCCACCGCGAGTCCTACACCAAGTCCGAGCTTCGCTATGAGTTGACGCCCTACCACGACCATCTCATCGAGAGCGGCTTCGAGCCGAACGGCGAACATTCGGATGGCATGAAAGTGTTCACGCCGGACAGATGGCTCGAACTCTCCAAAGAGCACACGATGGCGCATTACCTGGGCGATAGCGCGGCGCGGTTCATCGAAGATAACAAGGACAGTCCGTTCATCCTCTATGTCAGCACCTTCGAGCCGCACTCGCCTTATCATGGGCCCTATATGGACATGTACGACCCCGCCGACATCCCCGTGGGCGACGCCTTCCTTGAAGTGCCGGAAGGCGCATCCCGCGTCAATCGCGTTCGCTCCGAATACTTCATGCAGTTCATGCTGGAAGGCAAAAGCCATGCCGATGACGATTACATGACCCGGTACGCCGCCACGCGCGAGGACGTAACGACCGAGCAGGGCTGGCGAACCCTGCGCGCTCACTACCTCGCGAACATCACCCTGGTTGACGACATGGTCGGCAAGATAACCGACGCCCTGGAGGACGCAGGCATCGCCGATAACACCGTTGTCGTGTTTACCAGTGAGCACGGCGACATGATGGGCGACCACGGCATGCTCGAAAAGCGTTCCTTCTACGAGGAAGCATCCAAGGTGCCCCTCCTAATCGCAGTACCATGGCTATCCAAGGAGCAGACAGTAGTCGAGGGCAGCGTCGGGCACATCGACCTTGTGCCAACGTTGCTGGACCTGATTGGCAGCGATGTTCCGGGCTCGCTGCAAGGCAAGAGCCTCGTACCCGTGCTGAAGGGCGAGCAGACGCTCGAGAACAACGACGTGTTCGTGCAGTGGAACGGCACCAGCGATGAGCTGCCGGACAGGTTCCTTGGGAGCGGGGAAGTCAATCGCATGCTGACATTGCCCGGTCGCTCGGTGATAACGCCCGACCGCTGGAAGCTGAACCTCTGCGCCGGAGACCAGGGCGAGTTGTACGATCTGAACACAGACCCGTATGAGCGCAACAACCTGTACGACGACCCGGCGCAGCGCGACAGGGTCATCGACATGTCGGCGCGCATCCGCATCTGGCAGCACGAGACCGGTGACACCGCGCCTCTGCCGAGTATCTAGTGCGAAGGCGATACCATGCTAACGACATTCAGGGTTATCACCCATGTACTTCTGTTCGTCCTCGCGGTAGTGATCTTCTTCCTAGGGTTGGGCGTAGGCCTTGTTCTTAATTCTACGCTGGGAAGCATTTTGTGGATTGTGGCGGGCGGGATAGCCGTGCTCAATCTGATTTGGATAGTCAAGGGCATGGGAGCGAACTAAGGATTTGAGTCACAATGGGCTACGAGTTCATAAAACTGGAGAAGTCGGAGCGAGTCGCTACGCTTACGCTGAATCGCCCAGCTAAGATGAACGCACTCAGCACAGAGCTTCTCGAAGAGTTCAGCGATGCGCTCGACGATGTGCACAACGACCACGACGTCCATGTGTTGATACTCACCGGCGCGGGCAGGGCGTTTTCCGCAGGCTATGACATCTCACCCGGACAAGATACGCCGGACCTCCCTGCAACCGCTTACTGGGACGCCAAACACCTGCCCGCCCGCACATTGATGAAATTATGGCAACTGCGCCAACCTACTATCGCCGCTGTAAACGGCCATGCGCTCGCTGCAGGTAACGTGCTGGCGATGACCGCCGACATCGTGATTGCCGCTGAGAATGCCACTTTCGGCGAGCCGGAGATCCGCTTCGTGGCGCACTCACCGGCGATAATGTTGCCTTTCATGATTCCGTTGCGACACCTCCACTGGCTCTACTACACCGGCGACACCATCGACGCGCGCACCGCCGAGAAGTGGAACATGGTGAACTGGGTCGTGCCATCAGAGCAATTGATGGACAGCGCGCGCAATGCTGCGACCCGCATCGCCAATGTACCACCGTATGCCGTCCAGATGATGAAGCGCAGCATCAAGGGCACATATGAAAAGATGGGCTTCTCGGAGGCGTTCGAGCACCACCTTATGATTCGCATGATCGAAGCGATGGCGCCCGACGTGCCTGAGAAAGAGGCGTTGGAAGCCATCAAACAGGAACAGGGCATGCGGGCGTTTCTCGAAGCGAGGGACGCGCCGTTCAAGTAGGTCGCCGCGGTTTCGGCGCCAAAGGGCGAGCCAAGTTAAGCGCTATAGGACGTCTGTGGTGTCCTCAACGTTAATGCTGATGTGCAATTCGTCAAGATGATACTGCTCGACGACATTCGGCGCTTCGAACAGCGGGTCGAAGCCGCTCTGAGTCTTGGGGAAGGCTATGACGTCGCGGATGTTGTCCCGTCCGGTCAACACCATCAGCAGCCTGTCGATTCCGGGCGCAATTCCACCGTGCGGAGGTGTGCCATACTCGAACGCAGTCAAAAGTTGGTCGAATCGCTCGGCAACCTGCTCTTTCGTGTAGCCTAGCACTCCGAAGACACGCTCCTGAAGCTCGCGGCTGTGGATGCGGATGCTGCCACTCGCAAGTTCTTCTCCGTTAGCCACCAAGTCGTACAGTCTGCCGAGGACCTTGCCCGGGTCGCTGTCAAGATAGGCTTCATGCCCATCCTTCGGCATAGAGAAGGCGTGGTGCATCGCGTCCCAGCGCTCTTCGTCCTCGTTCCACTCGAACAGCGGAAAATCTGTTACGAACGCGAACGCGATAAGGTTCGGGTCGGCTAGCTCGAGTCTCTTGCCCATCTCGTTGCGCAGCGCGCTCAATGCCTGATTGGTCGTCTTAGCGGGACCGGCGACGATGAGAATCATGTCGCCCATATTGGCTTCGACCCTGTGAGCGATAGCCTTGACCTGCTCTACGGTGAGGAAGCGCGCCGCCGGCGAGCGGAAGCCTTCTTCGGTCAAGTCGTCGATGTCGCCCTCTCCTGTCAGCGTGATGGTTACGAGTCCCTGCGCGCCGTTCGCCTTGGCAAAGTCGATGAGCGCGTCTTGTTGACGGCGCGGCATCGAAGCGCATCCCGGCACTCCGAAGCCTTTGACTATGCCGCCGCCTGCCACGACAGAGGTGAAGACGCGAAACTCGGTCAGCGCGGCGATGTCCGAGAGGTCTGCCATGTCGAGGTCGAAGCGCAGGTCCGGCTTGTCCGTTCCGTAGGACGCCATCGCCTCAGCGTAGGTCATGCGCGGAAAAGGACGCATTATCCACTTATCCGGGAAAAGCGTCTCGATAATCTTCGTGTAAAGCTCCTCTATAAGATTGAGCACGTCGTCCTCTTCGACAAAGCTCATTTCGAGATCGAGCTGGGTGTGCTCCGGCTGCCGATCGGCACGCGGATCTTCGTCTCGGAAGCAGCGAGCAATCTGGAAATACTTCTCCACGCCCGCAGCCATCAGAAGCTGCTTCAGCTGCTGCGGCGACTGAGGCAAGGCGTAAAACTTGCCGGGATACAGGCGACTCGGCACCAGGTAGTCGCGCGCGCCCTCCGGAGTGCTTTTGATCAGGATCGGCGTCTCGACCTCGAGGAAGCCACGCTCGCTCAGAAAGTCACGAATGAAACGCACGACCTCATGCCGCATTATGATTATGTCACGCATCGATTCCCGGCGCAGGTCGAGGAAGCGATACTTCATGCGGATCAGTTCGTCAACCTCGCTTTCCTCATTGATGTAGAAGGGTGGCGTCTTGGATTCGTTGAGTACCTTGACCTGTTCGGCAGCGACTTCGATTTCGCCTGTTGGGAGGTTCGAATTTTCGGTGCCTGCGGGCCTGGCGTTTACATTGCCGCTGACTTGCACGACCCATTCGTTCCGCAGAGACTCGGCGACTGCGTGGATACCTTCAGGCGCATTGTCGGGATTGAACACCACCTGAACGACGCCCGCGCGGTCTCGTAGATCGATGAAAATGAGTCCGCCGTGGTCCCGGCGTCGATGCACCCAGCCCGCCAGCGTAACCGTCTTGCCAATGTGGTCGGCGCGCACATCGCCGCAACTGATTGTCTTAAGCAATTCCTGCCCCCTTGAAATCACAAATATCTGGAAATTATACAGGCTTGACCGCCGGATTTCAGGGTTTAGTGCGCTGGGAATGCGTTTCCTCTTGGGTGGCAAGAGTTCTTTCCCGCAGAAAAGCGCTAATCTATGAGACCAGGGCGTGTTGACATTCAGAATTTCCTGCCTGCAGGCTGCTCCATCCGTCGGAAAGGCTCCCTTCCTCAATCGGTTTGGGTGAGCCGCGAACCCGATTTGCAAATACAGTTAAGAATCAGGATACAATCCCAGCAATGGTTACTATTTATCGTTTCCCTTAACATTTCATGGCGAGCAGGACACGGCGGACTGGGCGACCTGGGCGACCTGCGCTCGGTCCGTATCTGTACAGGGGGTTCCAACAACCCCGTTGCGGCGAACAGCGCCTTCAGCTCGCTTCATGGTTGCGTAGGAAGGTTTCTCAAATGACCTGGCTTACGGTCACGCCTACGCCGGAGAATACGGCAGGAGAAGAAGCGACTGCAACGCCCACGGCTACTCCCCCACCTGAACGTGAGGTTAAATTATCCGCTTTTAAGCTGTTCAGTTATTATTTGGGCTAGGGTGAGCTTGAAGTTGAAAACGGTATAAAATGGGATACTTCAGGCATAACTAATCTGGACACTTCTGAGACTTGGAAAGTCGAGATATATCAGTACCGAAGCATTTATCAGATAAATCCTTGGGTGGGTTGGTGGAACTATTTAGATACACTTACTATGGAAGGAAGGAGCAATGGCGGTACGTTATACGTTGACGACGATGTATTTTGGGGACACTGCGTAGAAGGTTATTTCGTCTCTCCCTTCATCGTGAGGGTGTGCGACGATGATAACTGCACCCGTTATCCGAATGTCGCATTGGTGTACCAATATGATTTCGCTCATCTGGCGCGCAGATGTGACTCAGCAGGGGACTTCATAGTAGGTCTCAAGTACGACACATTTGGTCTGCCAG
>JAGGDZ010000348.1 GCA_024648655.1 Chloroflexota bacterium
CAGCGCTGCCCTTAAACTGGACAACCTAGCCCGGAGGACAATCGCGCGGAGAAAGTGTCCTGCGCTCAATTCACATACGAGGCATGCCATGGGAGAACTGCACTTCAAAGCCGTCGTCCAACCCGGTGGCAGAATTGAGGTCCTGAACGAAGACTTGCCCGTTGGCGAGTCTGTTGATGTCATCGTGCGCTACATTCCTGAGGCTGCTCGCAGATCGGCTCTCGACATCCTTGATGGAGGGCCTGGACATCGACTCTTCAAGTCCGCTGAAGAAGTGGATGCATATCTGGCGGAAGAGAAGGCATCGTGGGACGATGAACATGACCGGCCTCACGGTATCGCAGCCCTCGATGAATCTTTTGAGGAATTGAGCCGTGACATGGGCCCACGTAACTGGAATCGCGAGGACCTTTATGACCGAGACCGCAAAGCACGAGAACAGCACTCCGGAGATTGAGGCTCGTATCCGAAAGATACAGGAGATACGAAGGCGCTGCCGTGATCTACTGCGAGACGGGCTGTCAGCGACAGAACACGGCGATTTCCTATATGACGAGAACGGACTGCCGAAATGACCGCTGAAATCATTCCAGCAATAGCAAACTCCGCACCGGCCACTCGTGTCCGTAGGCCCCGCGGTCAGTATCCCAAGAAGGTGGAGCAAACGACCGAGCTTGCCGTCAAGAAACTGCCGGAGTACCTGGAGGCCCACGAGGTAAACGCGCTCCTGCGAGCTGCACCCAATCCCAGTGCCAGACTCCTGATGATGGTCGAGTGGCGTGCGGGCCTGCGCGTCTCTGAAGCATTGGCGCTTGAGGTCGGCGACCTCTCGCTCGATGTGGAGTTACCGACACTTCGGGTCCGACAGGGCAAGGGTCGAAAGGCGCGGAAAGTTACGGTGCATCCGGGCACGCGGCGCTCTCAAGCGCCCTTCAGTTCGGCAATGTCTCCGATGGCGACAGAATCGTGAAGGTATCGCGCTCGACAGCGGACCGCTGGATACGTGATGCCGCGGCCCGAGCAAAGCGGGACGGCGCAATCGCACCCAGTCGGCGTATCTCAAGCCACACGCTGCGCCACAGTTACGCTAGGCATCTTCTGACAAACGGGATTTCCATCAACTATCTGTCGCGCTGGCTCGGTCACAGTTCGATCCAGACGACGCTCATCTACCTGGAACTTGTGCCGGACCCCACGGGCAGTCTCTCGATGGTGCCGTGAGGATTGTTGACTGACCAAGCACTCCGGAGTCATTATCTTCCATATACACCATCCTGTTGAAAGGCACCCGCGATGGCGAGACCTCGCCTAACAATCCCTTATGAAGACCGTGAGCGAAAGCAATTCACCTCGGCTGAGCACGTCAGGCAGTTCTTTGCGACTCGTCAGGACCCCAGGCGCGACCTTCGAGAGCCTGACTGGGAAGAACACCTCAAGACGCTTGGCGAATCCCAAATGTCAGGGACATCCGGTACATGACCTTCAACAAGGATACTCAACTAGAATCTGGTGGCCAGCGTCGTGAAAGCATAGCCAAGATGGAGAGCGAGCTGCCCGACGCCGATATAAACACGTCAGACATTCCTGAGACAACAGAAGTCCCAAATCCACGCCGCGGAGTATTCTCCGGCTCTCCCAACCGAAAGGCCAAGCCTGTCCCGCGAGGTGCAGCTCGATGTCAAAGCCGGTCGAATCCCACCTGACAATATCATGTCTCCAGTGCGACTGGTCGGTCGAGACCGCGAACACTCCGGCGCAGTGTACCTGTACTCATTCAGCATCCTTGAGCACCATACCCTGTACTCTTCCTCCCAACGCTGCTTCAGCCTCACGATCGCGTTCGGACTCAGTGCCGCAGTATCTCCCACAAGCTCCCGAAACACGGGCTCGAAGTCCCCGGTGGACAAGCCTTCCATATACAGCTTCCGAAACAGCTCCTGCGTCTGGCGACTCGTCCGCTCATACCGCTTCACTATCTTCGACTCGAAGCCGGACGGCGACACCTCGGCAGGCACGTCCGATACCCTCGGAACCTTCACCTCAACCGCCGACACTCCCACCGTAAGCTCACGACTTGGGTGGTGGCCATTACGGTATCCGCGAAACTCCTCGCCCCTCTCGTAGCGCTCCCTGCCTAGAAATGCGCTCACCTCCTCTTCGAGTGCCGCAGCCAGCATCCTTCTGGCTCCCTCCCTGACCATCTCCTCCAGCGTGTCGCCAACTGCGTTCTCATTGCCTTCGTTCTGATATACTTCGTTCACGGCGTGTCCCTCCAGTCTTTCGTCTTATTGACGGTTTTTCATTCCTGGAAGGATACGCCTTTTCACTTACCTGCGCTTTTTCAATTTCCACAACTTCTGATATTAGCTCTGTCAGTGTTCAGCGCGGTGAGGCTGAGGACGGATGTGACGCGCCGGATGAAGAGACGGGACAGCGCACTGTA
>JAGGDZ010000493.1 GCA_024648655.1 Chloroflexota bacterium
CGCGTGGTGAGGCTGATGGCGCCGCCCACCACATTCTTGCCGAACAGCACACCCTGTGGGCCGCGCAGCACGGCCGCATGTTCGAGATCGAAAAGCTCGAAGAAATAGGAGGTGGAACGGGCGATGTACACTTCGTCCACGAACACAATGACGGAATTCTCCAGCCCGCTGCGCGCGGAGTTGTTGCTGATCCCGCGCACCGTAAGCTCGGGACGTCCGCTGCTGAAAGCGGAGTAGTTGAGGTTGGGCACGCGCAGGGACAGGTCGCTGATCGTCTCCACCCGGCCGGCGTCCAGCGTCTCGCCGTCCAGCGCCCGGATGGACATGGGAACATCCTGAAGATTCTCGCTGCGCTTCTGCGCCGTGACCACCACTTCTTCAAGGTAGCCCTGCGCCTGCGCCGACGCGCTTGCCAAGGCCAGGACAGCAGCCAGCGAAGCCCTGATCGCGCGCCGCGCGCCGCTAAGTTCCGCTTTGGGTCTCGCCAATGATCTGATCCACTACTGAAATTAGCGCCTGCTCCTTGCCGTCGCCCTCCAGGAGGCGCAGACGGAAATGATCAGTCTGCCGGTCGGCGCCGCTGCCGTTGGCAACAATGGTGAGCGCATGCCGCAATTCGGATTCGCAATTCAGCGCCCGAGCGTCCTCGCTCAAGGACTCAACCAGATGGCTCACCAGATCGGCGATATCGGTGCGTCCCCCATCGGTCAGATTTCCGAGGAAAGCCAGCACGCCGTAACGCTGCGCCAGCCAGCGATTTTCGGCAATGATTTCCGTGAGGGGTTCGTCAGGCAATTGGCCGGCGTGATAGCTCCTGAGCAGCATCCGCACAAGGCAGGCGTACGTCGCCGCAACGCAGAGCGCGTCCTCCAGAAGCGTACAAACATCGCAGATGCGCAACTCCAGAGTTGGATAGTGCTGCGAAGGCCGGATGTCCCACCACAGCTCGCTCGCATCGCTGATGAAATGCATATGTTCATAGTTGTCCAGCAGACTCTTGAA
>JAGGDZ010000462.1 GCA_024648655.1 Chloroflexota bacterium
CTGCCGATGTTTATGAAGAACCACGCGACAAGCGCAACCACCACAACGCCCGAAACAATCTGCGACGCCCATTGTATGATCTGGGCGTGCCTCCATACGGGAATACCCTGATATGTCAGGCTTCGCATCATTATGTGTATGATAGTCCTGCCAGAATGCTCTTCGCGCGGTAATCCTACCACATCTTCCGTCGGCTAATTCAATATCATCCACAAAATCATTCACAAAGTCCGGCTGTTTTACTAACTTTTCGCATTCTCCTCGTGTCGCCCGTCCCTGCTAGCGCATTCTCGCTATCCAAAAGAGGAGCGGCTGGCACAATGCCAGCCGCTCCATCATCTGCTTGCCTGTTGATTGCGCGTCCCCCCGACTTAACGCGGTGGCGCGGCGTAAATCTGGCCACCCTTCGGGCAGTCCGAACACGGGGCGTCTGCCCAGAGCGCGTTGCGCCCGTTCTCACGAGGCAGGTTTATCCCATTCGGGCCTAGGTTGCGGTCGTAAATTTCACCGTAGTTGCCAACGGCGCGAATAATATCCTGTGCGACGGTGTTACTGAGGCCCAGCGGTTCCTGCCCAAAAGAGCCTTCCAGCCCGAACAGCCTGTCAACGGGTGTGTTGCCGGTCGCCGCTGTCGGAACATTGGCGGAAGATACTTCATACGCTTCAGAGTAGATGAGTATCGCCATTACCGTCTTTACGATATCGAACCACTGGTCATCCCCGTGCGGGACCACGGGTCCAAGTGGCTCTTCGGAGATGGTCTCAGGGAGGATTAGATGAGCGCTTGGATCACTCAGTGAAGTGCCAAGTGCCGCAAGCTGTGACCTGTCGTTCGTAAATGAGTCGCATTGTCCGCTGTCGTAAGCTGATACCACAGCGTCAGTGTCCTCAAAGGTGAGCGGATTTATATTCAGGCCGTTCTGGTTGGAGAAGTCTTGCAAGTTAAGTTCTGTTGTCGTTCCTTGTGTCACGCACACTGTGGCGCCCTGAAGATCGAGCGCGCTCTTTACGTTGGGCAATGAGCTCTTGTTGACCATGAAGCCCTGACCGTCGTAGAACATCGTCTGAGCGTAGTTGCCCCACTGCGCGTCGCGGGAGGTCGTCCAGGTAACTGTGCGTACCAGCATATCAACTTCGCCGGACTGGATAGTCGGACCGCGCTCTGCGGCGGTAATCAGGCGAATCTCAATCTTGTTGGGGTCACCCAGCACCGCTGCTGCAAGCGCGCGGCAGAGGTCAATGTCAAAGCCTACATTGTTCTGATTGGCGTCAAGGTAGCCGTAGCCGGGAACGTCGTTGCGGCTGGCGCAAATGACCTTATCCCGTTCCTTGACCGCGGCTAGACGCTTGCCGCCTTCCTCCATCATGGCGCCGGATCCGTCAGCCGGCGCTTCTTCCGCTTGCTGCTGGCAAGCAACCAACGCTAGTATCCCGGCGACTATTATCATTATCAACAGACCTGTACGAATAGCCATCCCTTTTTTTCCTTTCTAGAGATTGTCAAGACCATGCTTCAAATCCAAATGTACGCAGAAATCTATAAGTCATGACGCTTATTGTCCGAAAACAATGAAAATGGATGTACAATCCAGCCATAAGGTGCCAGTCATAAGGTGAAAGAAAAGAATAAGCCCCCTGGCAGTGACCTATTTTCCCACATCCTTGCGGGTGCAGTATCGTCGGCGCTGAGACGTTTCACTTCCGTGTTCGGGATGGGAACGGGTGGGGCCATCTAGCTAGAACCACCAAAGGACTTAATGCGGGGTTTATAATATCAAGGGCTGAACACCTATGTCAACGAATTTCCTGACTCAATAGCTGACTTGAGACATGCCGATTCGCACCTAAGGCGTGTTGAAATTTGATATATAGGGCATAATGTATTTGAGCAACTCGCCTATCATGTCATTGTGAACGAAGCAGAGCGGGTAAAGGATCTAAAGGGTCTGCACGACTGCGCGACTGCTCTCAATTGATTCTCGATTCCTTGATGCGCTCGGAATGACAAGAATTGTCAACACGCCCTAGCAACTACTGGTGTCCTGTGAGAGTTCCTTGCCCGATGTTAAGGTCAACCTTATAATCATCTGGTCACCTACCCTGTACGTGAGCTTCAATGGGAACTTCAATGGGAAAAGGGAGCCAATTGGAATCAGACAGTGGTTGCACACTCGCGGTTGCCATTGACGGTCCTGCTGCGTCCGGCAAGAGCGTTATAGGACGAGAGGTGGCGCGCAGGCTGGGCATTCGCTTCCTTGATACCGGCATAATGTATCGAGCTGTGACCTGGGCATCGATTCGGAAAGGAGTTGACCCAAGTAGAGAGCGCGAACTAACATCTGTCGCAGCATGCTCCGAAATCCGACTCGTAACTGTGCGTGAAGAAGACCGATTGTTGCTGGATGGGGACGACATTACCGATCATCTCAGGCACCGGGAAGTCGATATGGTTGTGTCGGTTGTTTCTGCGGTAAGTGGCGTGCGCCGCGCCCTTGTTGCTCAGCAGCGCGCAATTGCGGAAGATGGGCCAATTGTTATGTGTGGGCGAGATATTGGTACGATTGTGCTGCCCGATGCATGTGTGAAGGTATTTCTGACGGCGGCGGTAGAAGTGCGCGCCCGGAGACGCACTGCCGAGAAGGCGGGAAACGCCGACTACGAGAAGATAATGGATGAATTGATGCGGCGCGACAGAATCGACAGTGAGCGGGAAGATTCACCGTTGCGCCCTGCCAAAGACGCGATCACAATCCCTACCGACAACATGACGATTGAGGAAGTCGTTCAGGTGATACTCTCGAAGGTGCAATGATGCTGACCGACTGTTTGTATGGAATATGCATACCCTTGCAGCGCTTGGTGTTGCGCCTTTTCGCAGACTGGAAAGTCAATGGCTTGGAAAATGTGCCTCCGATGGGGCCTCTACTCATAATCGCTAACCACCAGAGCAACTTCGACCCGCCTCTACTAAGCGCGAGTGTGCCCCGCAGAGTGTATTTTCTCGCGAAGTCGAGCCTTTTCATGGGGCATGTTATCACTTGGTTTCTCAACTCATACGGAGCTTTCCCGGTGAACCGTGAGAGCGGCGACATTCGAGCGTATCGATGGATAATCAGCCAGTTGCGGGCGGGCAAGCCCGTTGTTCTGTTCCCGGAGGGAACCCGGTCGCGCGACGGAATGGCTAAGGCAAAGCCGGGAATAGCGCAGATCGCTTTGCAGTCGCAGGCATCCATTTTACCCGTGGGAATAGTTGGAACGCATCGCTTGGGTACCTGGATGCGTGTGTTCAACCCTACCGGCAAAATAACGGTGAACATCGGCCAGGTGTTCTCCATTCCCCCTATCGAGGGTAAGCCTAACAAGGAATTGCTCGACTCTATATCGGATATGATTATGCAGCGAGTGGCTATGCAGCTTCCGGATGAGATTCGTGGCGTGTATGGAGAAAGCGTGAAGAAAGGCGCGCCACGGCATGGGTGAATGATATGTGTGGAATCATTGGCTACATAGGAGAGCGGGCGGCGGCTCCCATAATTCTGGAAGGGCTTGGCGCCCTCGAGTA